>DEJH01000027.1 GCA_002353275.1 Caryophanales bacterium UBA2753
ACCCCATCAAATGTTACAGAGCCAAACATATCACCTTTTTCTTCAAAATAAATTGATTATTTTTTCTTAATACGGCCTTTATTTGCACCCTTAGAATTGTGGACTAAGACTTTTCCGTCTTGGTTTTCCGCCATTTTCTTAGAATATTCTAAGGCTTCTTTTTGGGTATCAAATAATTTGATTGCTTTTTGTCCGCCAGCGAATTTCACTTCCCATTTGCCATCACTTCTCTTAACGAGGTGATATGTACGGAAGCCGACATCTTCTTTCTTTGCTGGTGCCTTTTTTGCAGGAGCAGCCTTAGCAGGAGCTGGTTTTTTAGCTTCTTTCTTTGGGGCTACTGCTTTCTTGCTTGGTTCAGCTTTTTTCACTGCAACTTTTTTTGCAGGAACTGCTTTCTTAACTGCCATGATTAATCCTCTCCTTATCAATTATTATTTGTATATATTATATTTGTTTTTATGACAAATGTAATAATTAACCTTTATTCTTTCTTTTTTCTGCGATAAGTCGCGAAGATTAAGAAAGATATTCCTAATAGGGAAATCGCCGCTAAAGTGATACTTGTAGTGGCTATATTGCCACCACAGCCATTAGAAGTTCCTCCTGAAGGAGTTGACCCACCGGAGACATTAACTCTAACCGTAATAGATAAAGACGCTGTTCCTTCTTGATATGTCACTCTAACAGGGAAACCTTGTCTTGGGCTATTTAAAGCTGTATTTGTTAATGTAACATATTTAGTCACATCTTGTTTCATTCCATTACCATATATTGCAGTAACTACCATACCTGTTGGGTCAAACGTATCTCCAACAACATATTCTTTCTTATAGTTACCACTTACTTCTAAATCAGATAAGTTTGTTTCATTAGCAACTTTAACATCAATATATTTGCCAAGTGTTTCTGTATTTCCATTAGAAAGGGTATAACTTGCAGAGGCTTTTAATAAACCAGTGCCAACGTTTTTACCTGTAATCACTGCAGTACTTGTTTCTGTGTTAAGTTCTGCAATATCACTGGTGATATCAAACCCATATGTTGGATCGACAAATGAAAGGGTGTAATCACTACTAACTTTAGAGTTATTTAAATATAAGGATAAATCTCTATGTCCGTCATTAGGTACCGCAATAGAAGTAATGGTAGAAGTATCCCACTTCACAGTTAATTCTTTTTCAAAACCATGGCTAGCACACACTTTTTTGGTGGCCATATTAGTGTTTCCCCAAATTCGACATGCGTATTCTGGGTGATCAACGAATGGGTTTCTATGCCCTTGAATATCTTGAACAGCATTATTTCTAGTTAGTTCTCTACTTGTGACAGCGTACTGTAAATTCCATTCAAGAAGAGTACTTAATTTACCCATTGAACGTTGCATAACTCCATCATTTTCATTTTCAGAAAGATGAAGGTTTTCATCAGCGACAACACAGTAGAAAATAATTCTTGCTGCATCTCCTCGATAATCTAGTTTTCCATATTGACCAGGATCATAAAGATTATCGTTAGTCTCATAACCATAGAACTTGTTATTTCTACCTTCATTAATTGAAGAAGAACATGGTCTTATTTCGTATAGATCTTTCTCTATATCGTTATCGCCACGTTGATTACCTGTGACATTATTTAAAAATAAACGTGAGAAAGGCCAAATATGTTCTCTTGTGTATTTGCTACCACAATAAGAGCCATCATAAAAAGACATAACCCCATAAGTAGAATAAGGATCAGTTCGAGAAAAATAACTCCACATATTATCATATGAAATAAGTCTCGTTCTCTTTTGTCCGTTTAAGGTTCTAAGCTTCGCTAATAAATCATCACCAGTATCGAAAGCACCAATGGAATCATAATAATTACCAACTGCCGCGTTAACTTCTACTGGTGTTTCAACCTTATTAAAAGAAGTACCAAACATCATTGGAGTGGCTAACATAACAGCAGTTAAAGTAGCAAGAAATCCCTTATTTTTCATTTTTCTTCTTCCTTATTGTTGTTGAAATGATGAGAATAGCAATACCCGCTAAAGAGATAGAAGCTAAAACAATACTTGTCGTAGCGATATTACCACCACAACCACTTTTAGTAGGTGCACTACCCACCACTTTTACTCTAAAGATTGCTCGATCAGAAATTCCGTTTTCAGTATAGGTAGCAAATACTGGATATTTATCACTTGCGTATTCGAAAGTAGTCACATCAAAGGTTACCAAATCACTGACATCTTCGGTTTCCTCGCTATCGACATAATGAGCAATAATTTGTAAACCAGTTGGGTCAAATGTTTCTCCGACATTATATGTCGTTTTAGTAGGCATTCTCGTCAATTCAATACTTTGTAGTATTCTAGTTGGTTCAGGTTCTTCACTTACTGTAACTATGAAAGAACCAGCTTCAAAGTCTTGATAAGTAACATTAACTGTAACTTCTCCAATGGTTGTTAATTTTGAAGGAGTTAAAGTGCAACCACTAGAGACATTCGCGGTAGTTCCATCACTAATAGAAGCAGTTACTACCATTCCTGTACGATTAATCGTTTCTCCAACAGTGTATTCAAGTTTACTTGGAGGAGTGGTCAAACTAACTGAAGTAATATATGGTTTTTCAATAACAGTGATATCGTAAGAGGTTTTAAAATCTTCATATGTAACCTCAATGGTTTTATTTCCTAATGTAGATGAATCAAATCCAGAGAAAGAAGCACTATTAGTGACATCAACTTTCTTTCCAGAATCATATAAGGCGTTAACTTTTGGTTTAGCAAATGAATCACCTTGATAATATGTGGTTTTTGGAGAAACGACTTCAATACCAGTTAATTCTCCTGGATTTGGGTTCCAAATCGCATCAACCCATTCTGGATGGTCAATATATGGGTTTCTATTCTTTTGAACAGTTTGCATTCCATCATTTCGGCTTGTTTCTTTCACACTAACAGGGTCTTGATGATGCCATTTCAAACATAGAGCTACTCCATATTCTGTTAAATAAGGGAAGCCGCTTGTCTTATAAAATGTTTGAGCTTCTGCTGTGTCATCAGCCTCTTTTGGATAACAGGTTGCAAAATATAAACAAATACGAGCAAAGTCACCCTTATATTGGTCATCTGGCTCAAAGACAGTATTTTTACTATACTTAATCGAAACATCATTGATCTTTTTTGGAGTGCCTAATTTAGAATATCCAGCTGTCTGGATGATATTTCCATCTCCATCTGTTTGTGAACCAAAACTGTAATTGTTATAGTCCCCAGTTCCCACAACATCGACTTCTCCAAAAGGATAATTACTTCTAACCCCATTGATCTTTCCGTCAGTTGGTAAAACGTGACCGATATCAGATTTCATTGGAGAATGTTCAGAAAACCATGATTGAGGAATTGAATGCTCCCTATTATACATATCGCCAGGCTTTTTATAATTACCGGTGTTCTTTGAAGGTAAATATTGAAATCCACCATACATGTCCCACACTAAATTCTTGCCAGGTACATAATCGGTGTATTTGTAATTTTCGTATAAACTAGAATAACCAACAACTTTAACATCGCCTCTAATTTTCTTATTTAAGGCGTTAAAAAGAGTCTCTTCTCCTGAGGCAATCGCGGATTCACTGATTGTTGACCAATAAGAGTCAGAATCAGCCTTAACTTGTACTGCTTTTTCTTCTTTAATTTGACCAAAAGAAATCACTCCAGCAAAAAGAAGGGAGAAAGATAATCCGAGTGTTAAAAGTCTATGTTTCATCACATACATTATACTACGTATATAAAAAAAAGAGAAACATCGTTCTCTTTTTGTCTATCTTAGTCTAATTTTATGCCAGAAACATTGTCTACTGGAAGAGAGAAAATAATTCCTTGACCCATAGTATCTAAGCCTACTGCTTTATTGATACTCGCCATTACTTTATCTCTAACAGTTTCACTCACTAAAATGTATAACATTTCTTTTTGAGGAGTGATGACAATTCCATATTTCTTTTCGATGTCTTTATTTCCGCTTCCTCTAGCGTGAGTAATAGTTCCACCTCTAGCTCCAGCGTCTCTAGCCGCGTCCATCACTTTATCTGAGTGGCCTTCATTAACGATGACCACGATTACTTCAAATTTCTCATCCATGATTTATTTACCCCCTCACTGTTTGGGTAAAGAATTTATATAACTTCACTCCAATGATTGAATCTAATTTAATTGTATATGCGATGCCTCGATTTCTCTTATTAGCAGCGAAATATACGTCTATTTCCTTTTTCACATCTTCGATATAGTCTTCTCTAACTAGAGAATAGATAATATCTTTCTTTGTGTCTTCACTACCTAAGATTTCTCTAATTTCACTAGTCGCGGTTCCTTCTCCAAATTGAATGAATACTGCGGAACATTTATTTGCTTTTAATAAACGAGAAATATTATCAGCTTGTCCATGAGGGACAATCACTGTATACCATAATAGCTTTTTGATATCTGGACGATCTTCAAAAGCGGATGATTCCTGAGACGGAACTATATCCTTCTTTTTGATATTTGCTTTTCTTTGAGTAGTTTTTAATTTCGCCATAAATTAATAATACACCTTAACTGAAATGAATAATTTCATTATTACGTTCATCATGGATTTGTTCTTTAACAAGATGAAGAGCGTACACGTTCTTAAATTTAGAAACAAGTCCTAAGATTTGAATTGCTAATATTGGAGTTAAAGCGACTAAGGCAACCACTCCAAAAGCATCATTATAGAAGGCCACTCCTTGAGTGGTATTTTCTCTAACTGAATATATTCCAATAATTAAAGGAAGGACAAAAGAGACCGCCATTGGACCACTAGCAGTGCCACCTGAGTCAAAAGCAATCGCAGTATATAAATCACTAGTGAAAAACATTAATAATAACGAAATCATATATCCAGGAATGATGTAATACATGATTGAGAATTTATATAACGCTCTTATCGCTGCTAAACAAATTGCAACACCAACTCCAATTGACAAAGTTAATAAGACTGTTCTCTTTTTTAGTTCACCATCGCTCATCTCTTCAATTTGAGTGGTTAAAACATGAACTGCTGGTTCACATAAAATCGTAACCATACCAATTACAAAGGCAATGATAATAATTACCCAATCTTGAGAAGACGCTAAAGCTTCTCCAACCTTTAATCCGATTGGCGACATAGTGGAACCAACCGCGGTTAAAAACATCGTTAATCCAATAAAGGAAACAAAGAAGCCATTTAGTAATCCAAGGACTTTCTTATATGATAATTTGATATAAATCGCTTCATAAATAAAGAAAATAATGAGGATCGGAGCTAAGGCCATTAAGACTTCAACAATTGAGCCCAATGATTGTCCATGAGGTAATAAAGTATTGAGTAATTGAGAACCAATATAAGACATATTAACAGTGTTAGGATCAAATACCGCACTTGGTTCAACTACATAATCTGCAAATCCTGTAGGAGAAAACATGATTAAGATGACCATTGTAATAATTGGTCCGATTGAAGCTAAACCAACTAAACCGAAAGAAGAATCTCGACTTTTTCCTCCACCTCTAGTTAAAGCAACTCCAGCTCCAAGAGCTAAAATAAATGGAACAGTAGCACTTCCAGTAGTTACTCCACCAGCGTCAAAGATAAATGGCAAGAATGGATGGTTTTTAGGATCAGCCTGTAAAAGACAAATAAGCATAAAAACAATCAGGTAGAAGGCTAAATACCAGAGATTAAGTGATTTTCTGAAGATAATTCTTAATATACCAACAACCACAAATACCCCAACTCCAGCAGCGATTGATCCAATTAATAGAACTGGATTAATACCAGCTTGCTTAGACATGATTAAGATACTTGGTTCAGCACACGTAATAAGCATTCCTAGTAGGAAAGCAAAGATAATAACCACGATAAGCTTCTTTTGTTTCGATAAAGAAGCACCCATATATTCACCAACTTTAATTAAGCTAGTGGAAGCTCCAATTTGGAAGAAAGATAATCCAAAGATCATAATGATTCCACCAATAGTGAGCATTACATAATCAGTGTTACTAATTTTTGCTAGCCCAGTTACGGAAAGTAAAAAGACAATCGCCATAATTGGCAGGATTGAAATCGCACTATTAACAACACTTCTTAAATAATTGTTCTTCATAACTGTTATTTCTTAAAATTTGGGAAAAGGATATTAAATTCCTTAGGTATAGGAGCGGTGAATTTCATCACTTTTCCGGTTATTGGATGGGTTAATTCTAATTCATAAGCATGTAAACCAAGTCTTTTAATTGGGTTAGTTGGGTTACCGTATTTATCATCTCCAATAACGTGATGACCTAAATCTCCTAAATGGACTCTGATTTGGTTTTTACGACCGCTATCGATGTGAACATCTAATAGAGAATAATTATCTTTTTCTTCAATCACTTTATAGTGGGTGACGGAGAATTGGCCATCTCCTCTTTTTTGAGATGAATACATCATGTTTTGACTATTCTTCTTTAAATAAGATTTAATCGTTCCACTTTTTCTTTCCATAATTCCATCAACAATCGCGATATATCCACGTGATTTCACTAAATCATTCCAATTATCTTGAAGCGCTTTTTGAATCTTTGGATTTTTAGCGACCATTAACACTCCGGAAGTATCTTCATCTAATCGATGGACAACAAAAATACGATTATGTTTATCTTTTTGTTGAACGTAATCAGTTAACATACGATAAGCAGTACTTCCTTTTTCTTTATCACTAGCGATACTAAGTAGTCCACTTGGTTTATTAATCACGATAATCTCATCATTTTCAAAGATGATAGGAAGGTTACTTCTAGTTTTCTTATGGATTGGGGTTTTAGAGATGATAACTACATCTCCTTTATATAATTTGAAATTGAATTGAGAGATAGGAGCGCCATCGACAGAAACACGGTGATTGCTTAAAAGAGACTTCACTGAATTCCTTGATTGATCTTTTAAGGTTTCTAAAAGAAATGATAAAAGTTCAGTGTCTTTATTCACTGGATATTCTCTTACACCAGAGTAATCTTTGCTCTTGTGTTCAAATCTCTTCTTATTTTTGTTCATAGATTTTTCTTTTCACCATTTCCATAAACTTTTTCGCGACATTGATATGAGTGACTTTCTCAAATTCTTCAAAGAAAGCATTTGAATTGATTTCGCATAACACTGGCTCATCATTTTCTCCAAATAATAAGTCGATTCCAGCATATTCAATATTAAAAAGAGAGGAGATCCTACTTGTTATTTCTTTAAATGACTCAGGTAATTCAAATTCTTTGCTAGTCGCGTTAGAGCCAAAATTACTTCTAAAATCAGAAGCGTTATATCTTTCAAACGCTCCTAGGATTTCTCCATCTAACACTAAAACTCTTACGGATTTACCATAGCTAGTTTTGATATATTCTTGAAATTGAAGAGGCTCTCTACAGTGTTCTTTATATAACTTGATGAGTTCTTCTTTGTTATTAGCGAGGAACACTCCTGTTCCTAAAGAGCCATAGACTTTCTTTAAGACTAATGGATAGTTAAGTTCCTTAGAAACATCATCTAAGAACTTTAAATTCTTTTCTTCTAATTTTGGTGAATAAAAAAGTGGTCCAGTGATTGTCTTAGGCATTTTGATACCAGAAGAGGCACACATAATATTAGTTAACGCTTTATCATCACACATCTTGATGAAGTCTGCTTTATTAAATAAACGATATCCTGCTTTTTCTAATATTCTTGCTAGATAGATATCTTTATCTAAATAAATAATGAAATCACATTTTGGTAATTTGATTTCTAATTCATCATTTTTGATCAAGGCTAAAGAACCATCATTAATGTAATGAGATAAAGAAATACCGAGTTTATTTCCTTCTTCGGTAAATCGTTTTATTTTATAAGCGTTATGACCAATGTCTTGATTGGTAATGATGATTCCGTTCATGTTATTTTTCTAATTTCCAGTTTTCGTCAATTAAGTTATTGATATATAAATATTTTCCTTCGTTATATTTTTTGATGTCTTTATCAACTTGTCTAAAGAATAATTCTCGATAATGGTTATATTTGAGCACTCTTTCATAATCATCATGGAGAATATTTTTAAAGGCGATGAATCTTAAATAAGTTTCACTTCCATATTCAACAATTCTTACCGTTACTCCAACTCTTCCATATTTCTTTTTTCTTATAAGAACCACCATATCTTCTTTATTAAGTTCAGGTAATTCTTTATATTCATCGATACATAGAAGCATTTTAGCGGTATAGATATCCGCGAAATTTTGAGTAGAAACTAAAACATCTACGTTACGAAAAGAACGGCATCCATTAATTGAAGTAGCCCCGATATGTTCAACATTGATTTTCATATCAGGGAGAAGGAAATGGATGTTGTTATATTCTTTTTTGAAGATCCTATCCCACTCAGTTGGAAGATAGTCTAAATATTCGACATCTCTTTTCTTCATGATCACGCTCCATCGATATGGTTGTCACAGATGTTTTGGCTAGAATCACTTTCTTTAAACATCGTAGAAGAATTATGTGATTTACTTTCAGGCATATTCTTACGGTTCACATATTCTCTAAATAGTTCAACATCTTTAGTGTTGGTGAATTTTGCCATAAAGAAGGTATCACCCATAACTCCTGAGAGGACTTTTGGATATCTTCCTTGTCCACATAATTCTTTTTCAAAAGTGCGATTAATATCTTCACTAGAATAGAAATAGTTCACTCCATCTCTTCTCGAAGCAGTCGCACAGTAAAACTTAGGGTAACATTCTGGGCGAGGATTAAAATCCGCCATAGTATCAGCGTAAAGTTGATACATATTCACTGAATTAGCGAAGTTATGCATATCAGGAGTGTATCCTCCTGGGGTTCTAATGTTGATTTCTAAACCAACAATATCTCCTACCTCAGCAAATCCAGGCATCTTCTTATTCACTCTAAAGAATTCGATATGGAAACATCTATTTTTAAGTTCAAAAGCCTTAACAGTGTTTCTCCCAATTCTTTCAAAATCAGGATCAATGAATGGGTTAGAGTAATAAAACATCTCACTTCCACTTTGAAGGATGTCACTGATGGAAGGTGGGCACTCTAATGAAGCTACAAAAACTGCGTTACTATCTTTATCGGCAATGCCGTCAAAAGTAACGATATCGCCAGAGACAAATGTTTCACAAATATATTGGACGTTTTCTTGTTTTTTGTTAAAGAAAGCCTCTAATTCTTTTTCGTCTTTAATCTTAAAGCTTTCTTCCGCTCCAACTCCGATATCTGGTTTAACAAATAAAGGATAGCCGTTTTCTTTAGCGAATTTCTTTAATGGAGATAGGTCAGTAACTAAAGTATATGGAGCAACTTTCACCCCTGCTTTAATGAAGCACTCTTTCATCAATGATTTTCTTTGATATCGATCAAGTTCGTTAAAATGTAAACCAGTATCGATATGGAAGATATCTCTAAGTTGAGCGTCTTTTCTTAACCAATATTCATTATTACTTTCTAAGAAATCGATATGTCCATATTTTCTTTCAAAGAAAGAGACCGCTTCTTTTTCTTCATCAAAGTTATCCATGTTGTTAACTCGATAATATTCAGTTAAAGCATCTTTTAATTCTGGTTTTAACTCAACATAAGGAGCGTCCCCAACTCCTAAAACACGGAAACCAACATTACGTAAAGAAACCGCGAATTGATAATATGTTTCTGGGAAGTTTGGAGAGATTAAGACAAAGTTCTTCATTTTGTTACCTTCTCTAGACTTTTGAAATAAGTCTAATCGTCATAACTGACGTAATAATTAGTTTACCACAAAATACTAATTAATAATAATTAATAAAGAAATATGCAGAAATTGCATTTTTAGTTGTAAATATATGAGAAAATACCTATTATATTCGTGAGGTAAACCTTATGACTTTAAAAGAAATACGCAAAAACTGCAATTTAACTCAAAAAGAAGCTAGTGACTTCATCGGAGTCCCACTTCGTACATATGTTGAATATGAAAATAACGAATTAAATGCTGATCAACTCAAGTTAGAAAGAATTAAAGAAAAGCTTGAAGAATATTCCAAAAACAATACCAGAATCCTTAAAGATAAGGTCTTATTAATCACAGGAGGAACTGGTTCCTTTGGCCACGCGGTTGTGGATCGATTCTTAAATACTGATATTAAAGAAATCAGAATCTTATCTCGTGATGAGAAGAAACAAGACGATATGAGAAAGGAATATCATAACGATAAACTAAAGTTCTATATCGGTGATGTTCGTAATCTTGAAAGTATCATGGATTACTTTAAAGGGGTGGATTATGTCTTTTCCGCTGCCGCTTTAAAGCAAGTACCTTCTTGTGAATTCTACCCAATGGAAGCGGTAAGAACTAATGTTATTGGTTCTGATAACGTCATTACTGCCTGTGTTCGTAATGGAGTGAAAAAAGCAATCTTCCTCTCTACCGATAAAGCGGCTTACCCAATTAATGCGATGGGTATTTCTAAAGCCTTAATGGAGAAAAACGTGATTGCTAGAAGTAGACAACTTTTAAAAGGCGATACAGTACTTTGCTTAACTAGATACGGTAATGTCATGGCTTCTAGAGGAAGTGTTATTCCATTATTCTTAAATCAAATTAAAGAAGGAAAACCAATTACCATCACTAATCCGGAAATGACCAGATTTATGATGACTTTAGATGATGCGGTTGATTTAGTGCTTTACGCTTTCGAACATGGTGAACAAGGTGATTTGTTTGTTCAAAAAGCTCCAGCAGCGACAATCGACACTCTTGCAAAAGCAATCATTGAATTAACTGGTTCTAAAACTGGCATTAGTTATATCGGTACTAGACACGGAGAAAAATTATATGAGACTTTAGTCACTCAAGAAGAGATGCTTAAAAGCGTTGATCTCGGTAACTTCTTCTGTGTTAAAGCGGATAACCGTGATCTTAACTATGACAAATATTTCTCTAAAGGTAACAAACACTTAGATTTAGGAGAAAGTTATCATTCCCATAACACTAAACGATTAGATATTGAGGGAATGAAACAATTACTGAAGAAACTCGAATTATTCGGTGGCCCAGTTAGACAACACGATTAATATAAAAAGATGGGATAACTTGTAGGAAGTCCCATCTTTTTTTATTTGCTTAATCTTAGTTTAATAATTAATCTTTATAGAATGAATGACTTTCAGTGTCTGTAGTTGAACTGCTTTTGAATAATGAAAGAGTAATTGTATTACCTTCTTCATTTATGGATAAAGAGGTATTGGTTTCTCCTTTAGTTCCACTAGCGAATAAACGGTATCCGACTGCAAAGCTAGTGTTATCGCTTCCGCTTGCAAAATCTACTAATGTTAATGTGACCTTACCAGCAGAATAGCTATATGTGAAATTAACTGACCAGACATCTTCTCCACCACTATTAGAACGAGTTCTTGTATATGTACCAGTTCTAGTAGAAGCATTGAAGTTAAATTCATAAACATTATGATCATCCACTTGGTAAGCAAAGGTTCCGTCTAATTTCTGCATGATAGTAGGAGCAGTAACTTCCGCTCCAATAGTGACATCACCAGCAGGCATAAGGAAGGAATAGGCTCCACTTAATCCAGCAGTAATATATGTCTTGGTGCCATTATATTCGTAATAAACCTTATTTAAGGTATAACCACTATTAACGGAAACGTTGAAGGTAACTCTATCGCCTTCTTCAGCTTCACTTTTAGCAGAACCATTAACTTTTAAGTTAGCGATGTTACCGCCTTCAAATGTAGCTTTATTAATTTGATATTTTGGAGTTACTGGTCTTTCAGTGACAGTGATTTCATAGCTTGCTCTCACAGTGACATAATTTTCAGTATATTCAAGAATTACTTCTTGTTTACCAAGTTGAGTCATATTTGGATAATTCTTCACGATTGGAGTAACTGTGGAAGTTTGTCCATCTTCATAAAAAATCGTACAAGTTCCATCAAATGAGAATTCATCATATTCATGATATGTTGTGGTGTATCCACTTAATTCCATTCTCACTGGGTAAATTGGATCAGGAGAACCATCATCAAGCTTAGTGATTAAAATCATTTCAAACGAATAATCAGGCATGGTGAAAGTAATAGTTTTAGTTCTCTTTGGTTCATCATAGAATTGTTCCCAAACTTCTCCTGCTTCATCATTAGGATAGAAACATTCAAATTTATATCCGTCTTCCACAGCGACAGTCATAGTAACTAGGCTACCTGGTTCTGCTCTATCTGGAAGAACAGAATGTTCTAAATCGATATGAGCGACTGCTTCATGATTAAATCCAGAAGCATAAAGAATCGTTTTTGCAGTAGGAGAATCTGGATAAGTAACATGAATCGTATATCCAGTTGTTTTCTTTTGTCCGTCTTCGATATAAGTCACAGTAACGACTTTATCTCCAGCGGTAGTCATATCAGGAGTAGTAACACTAGAAGGGGTGACAACTTTAGTGTCTCCACTTTGATATTCTGCAGTCACTATTCCATCAAATTTAAATGTATCACCGATATGGTAATCCACTGTTTGATTAGTAACGACAATCTTATCAAGAACTTCGCTTGGATCAATGATTTCTCCATAGGCGTTATAAATAACGATTTGTAGTTGCATATATCCAGGATAGCTATATACAATTCCTTCTTCAGTATTTCCCTGATAATTAGGATCAGTAATAACAACTTTACTTTGTTTATCATCAACAAAGCTAATTTGTCCATAACGAGTATCGCTATTCTTGTTAAATCCTTTAGTGGCTAAAGCGGTTTCTAATCGATCAACAAATAATAAGGCATTTGCTTTACTAGCATGAAGTTTAACAATTAAAGAAGAAACAGAAGTAACAAAGAGATACGCTCTTTCTTCTGGAGAATAATATTGGTTCGCATGAGCGGTACGATCTTCAAAATTAGTAATCCTATCGATTTCTCCATTGTCTGGGAAAGCAGGTAAGATGGTTCTTGCTTTACTCTTAGAGATATGTGTGTTTAACTTCGCAATTGTGTTAATATCTTCAGTTGGTTTGATTTTGTAACGATATTTAATAGTAAAGACACCATTAGGGAAATAATATCCAACAGTACGATTACCAGAATATGATTCATTTGGTCCAGTAAAGACCATATCAACATAATATGTTTCTTTCATTGAACCAGAGGAAACGATTTGTTCAATCACATAGTGATAATCATCAACCTTAGTGAATCCATTTTCTCTTAATGTTTCTCCGTAACTTGAGGAGATATCACCACAGACATAATCTTCAGCGATCGCATATTTCTCTTGAGCGTAGCCATCATAATATTCACCAACTTTGAAAGAGTAAGACACTCCAGTTGGGAAAGGTGGAATTCTTTCATTAAAGTAACTATTAAATTTTTCTTTGTTTTCATTACTCCATTCTTCTTGAGGAATAAAAACTGTAGAAGGGTTATCAATATACGCTTCAATAGCGGCATTATGAGTGGAATTAATATTTTCAAATTCCACAGTAACTTTACCGTCTTGAACTACTTTTTCAACAGTAGAAGGATCGATATACCACAAAGTGAAATCACTAGTAATAACTAGCTGTTCGTTTACTACTGTCGCATATATCTTATTAGGCGCGGATATATAAGTAGTATCAAATCCACTTAAGCCTACCATAACCGCGATTGGATCAACTTCACTACAAGAATATTTGTCTCCTTCTTTCATGAAGGTGCCATTTAAGACTCTTTCAATCGCATAAGGATAAATATCACTTACTGATTTTTGAGCATCAGTAGAGTAGAAGCTATTAGGAACAACTTCATCTCCGTCAATCACTAAATCAAAACCAACATATCCTTGGTTCTTTTGATAAACGATACCTGAATAGAAAAGAGGATATTCACTATTAACGGAATAATAAGCTTTGTTATTGATGTTATAGAAACGATCAACATATGGGCTCTCTTCATCTTCCGCCACTGTGGTTATCACCTTAACAGTGTAGTTATGGTTCTCATAAAGCTTATTTTTAGCGGTAAAGAAAACATCACCTTCTGGAATCGGCTCAGGCGAAACACCGCCTGGGGTTCCACCATTAGAACCACAGCCAGTAAGCACTAATCCAAGTGCCATTAAGAAGGTGATGATTTTCGTTTTCATAAGAGGTATCTCTTATTTAATTGTACATAAAGTTATGCGGCTTTTGTATAAGTTGCTGCTTTAGTAACACTACCTGAGGTGTTATAGGTAGTAATAGAAATAACATCGCCTGATACAGTTCCACTATTTGAAGTTTCTCTACTTGTGGCGGTTGTGCCATAAGTTAAATAGTAGTTACCCCAGTTATTATAGGAACATGTTACATTAGTAAAGGTGATATTGGTTCCGTCATATTCATAATTGAATGTATCAGTTCCAATAACACTTCCACCGGAATTGTACTTGTTGTAAACACCAGTTCCATCGCTATTAAACTCTAATTTCCATTTGATAGAAGAGTCGTAATTAAGGACATAAACACCTTCAAGAACATCACCGCTTTTTTCTTTAATAGAAATTGTGTAAGTAACATCTTGAACACCTGGGTAAGAAACAGTAATTGTTTGTGATGCGACAGCAGCGGATGAATCAAATCCACTAAAGTTAGAACTATCAACACTTAAATTAAATTCAAATTTTTCATCATTAGGGTTAGAGTACACACCAACGACTGTTGGAATAACGAATGATGAACCGACAGTATACTCTGTTTTTGGGTTTTCAACACGTATGCTTTCTAATGTTAAAGCTTCTTCAAAAACAATTACGGTATCAACATCATAATAAGTTGGGACAGTAAATGTCACAACGCCATCATTATAATTATAGTTTTCAACGTAGTAATTTTCTTCGTATGCATCATAGTAAGTGAAGCCTGATTTAAAGACAGGTGTGAATGATAAAACTTCTCCTGGTTCTCCGTAGGCAGGTAAATTTGAGTTTTCAACATCTAAGAAGTCTGAGATTTCTCTAGTTTCTCCACCAACCGTGTAACTAAAACCCTTATAGCTAATTAATTTGGAAACTTCGGTTGGTTTAACATGAATATCAAATTGAGCGGTTTTGCCTCCAAAAGAAGCTGTAATAGTTTGAACTCCTAATGTATCCTTGTCATAGCCACTGAATTCTGCTGTTGTAACGATTTCTTCACTTGGTTCGTCGTCTTGAACGTATTGAGCGTAAACAGTTGGTTCGACAAATTCAGAACCTTGAGCATAATTTTTCTTATAATCATCTTTGACTCTAATTCCAACGAGAGTCTTTTCGCCTGGATCGACTTCTGGATCACAAGAATAATTTAAGGTAACTTCGGTAATATCAATGAACGAAGTTGATGTTGGCACAAACTTAATATAAGTCGCACCAGCAATTTCAGTAATTACCTTGGTTTCTCCTTTGTTTATTGTCCCGGAATAAGATGGCGAGGTAGCTTCTTTGCTTGTATAAATAGAGAATGGCGAGGTAGCAGAGGATGTGGTAGCGGTTGTAATAGAGATTGATGTTACATTTTGAAAGGTAAAAGCATTCTCACCATTTTCATCTTTGGTAAATGTAAAGAATTTAGAAGCGTAACTACTACCACCAAAAGAAGCAACCAACTTGTTATATAATGGGTAGTTGTTTTCTGAATAAAAATAAATATTTGTGCCACTTTGGGTAGTTTTAAGAAATGAGTATTTATCAGTTGCTAACTTCTTTTGCCCAACAGTCGTGTAAGAATAACTAAGTGATCCAGGAGCGGCAGTTCCAGCCTTACTTCCTAAAAATTCCATGCCTCCAGCTCCTAGTGCAACTGCTAATCCGCCAGCAGCTAAAGTCATTGACGATAAAATTGTAAGTATTAAAGCTTTCTTTTTCATAGGGTTTCCTCCTTTTTTAAGCTTCGTATACAAGCGTTCTTGCAAAACTATTAACTAGAGGCAAAGATAAACGCTTTATATCTAAATTTACATTAAAAGTAACCGCAAGTGAACAACTACTTTCTAAATGCGCGTGAGAACTGTATTCAGGACTGCTCACATTGGAAAAACTCACAGTTAGATTGTCATTACTTATTGTCCAATTAAATGTCTGGGTTTCAGTCCACGCAGTAAATGAATTTGTATTTCTTATTACGATAACGCCTTGAGATAGGCTGGTGAATGTTAATGTACCATTGATTTGGCTTGATTGGGAACAAGTCATCTCAAAAGCGCCGTGATTAACTAAGTTGTCTGCAACAGAGTCAGCAGAAGCTTCCTTAACTGTGACATTTTGATCGCAGGATTTACCTCCATAGGAAACAATTATACTTGTGTCGCTTGTTGAAAGAGCCGTTGATAACGATGGAGAGAAGCTGAAATCAGATTCATTTCCGCTATAAGTGATGTCTTCGGAAGAGAGATCGTCATACGATGCAGTAATGACTAATCCAGTTGGATCAAAAGTGTCACCTTCTGTGTATTCAACTTTAGTTGGGGCGGTTTTAACTACAATACCAGTAAGAGTTTTTTCTGCTGGAACATCAGGTGTTCCACTTGCACTGCAATAATATGTAATTGTGAATGATGAAATTTTTAAAGTCGTGTTATTTGAATAAGTTAACTTCAAAAATTTAGCTCCAGCAACATCTGTATTAACGCCTCCGAATGCAACCGTCCCGGCATCATTCCAGTTTGTTCCGTCATTTGATTTTGAAACCATTACTTCTCTAGTACTATCGCCTGTCAATGTAATGCTAGAAATATATTGGAACCCAAATTGAGTTGTATCACTATTTGCGACAGTAAAAGTAATTTCTGGTTCAACACTACCCTTATCAAAAGTACCACACATAGCAGCAACGTAATTGTTGCCAAGGGAAACATTCGATGCGTTTCTTAAATATATAGTTCCACCAGTTGTGGTGCTTCCAGAAGTGTAATAGTAGTTATTGCTTCTAACAACTTGTGTACCTGTTGCTCTTGAAAAAGTAATCGATCCGTGAATTGTATCGCTCGCTCTTCCCCTTAAAATATTTTTACTTAAATTGATATTGTTTGATGAAAGAGACGCAGCTAAAGCAACAATAGCAATAGCCGCTATTGAAGCATATTTGATGAATTTGTTACTTTTACTAATCATATGCTCGTGTCTCCTTTCCCATATTAATATGTGTGCGCGCATACACAATATCCGCGAAAACCGCGGAAAATATATTTGTGTAATAACCTACCATAATTTTAAAAAACTTGTCAAACTTTTTTGTTTATTTCGATTTAATCAACTGATATTAACATTTAAAAGTAGCAATAAATTCCCAGGTTATAATACAAAGCCTAAATACCACCCACAATTAATAGAGGGAGAACCCTTGATGGGCGAGGGGTGGTGTGTTAATATATAACATATAGTTGTCTTTGGGTCACCCGAGTAACACTCTCGAGTGAGCCTTTTTTATTAGCGAGTCAACGCGAGGACGATGATCATAATAATGACAACTATGATAACAAGGTATACCAGTGTCTCCACTGGCCCCTACCTCCTTTCGTTCCATCAAAGGGTCCTCAATGCTTTTACGCATTTCGATTTATACCCACTCTTTATATATAGTGGCGATTTTTAAATTTTTTTGAAAAAATGTGAAAAAAGTGAATATTTTCTCTCTTAAAAAATAGTTATAAATAAAATTTATATTGCATCACACCCCCTTTTGCCTTTATTATTTTCATTGACACGAAAGTCAATAAACATGCCTAAGAGTAAAGAACAATTCGAACAAATTAGAAACGAGAGGATCAAAATCATCCTTAATAGCGCAGCCACATTATTCGCATTAAAAGGATATGAAGGAGTCTCTTTAGATGAAGTGACAAAAGAGGCTAAATGTTCTCATGGACTGCTATATCACTACTTCTCAAACAAAGAAGAATTATATAAGGCAGTTTTGGAACAAGTTGTCTATCCTGATGTCCAGGCACTAATAAGTGACATCAATTGGGATCAAAAAGCGAAAGATGTAATGTCTTCTTTACTTGATAAAGTATTAGAGGTTGTCTCTTCTAGTAATGATGAAAAAGTAAGAAACCTCTATCTATTACTGAATATCCATCTTCAAAAGAGCCTAGCAGTGGTCAAAAAGAACGAAAAAGGTCACACTCCAATATTCTCATATGTGGAAGAGCTCATTGATAGAGGAAAAAAAGAAAACGACTTTAAGGATTACGACACGATTGAATTAACGATTTCAATCTTGTCTCTCATAAAGGGGATTGCATTCAACCGAATACATATTGGAAGTAAAAGATTTATCGCCCCACATAAAGAAATCATCATGGGAATGTTATTAAAATAGGAGGAAGCTATGATTGAAAAAATAAAATTAATATTAAAAAGTGTTAGAGAATATAAGAAATATGCGATTATCACTCCTATATTCATGGTTGGTGAAGCAGCGATGGAATGCGCGATGCCTTTCATCATGGGAATGTTCGTTGATGAAATCAAAATCCTAAGTGGACCAGAAAGTTTCTTCCACACCGAAACTGGGATTCCGGTCTTCTATCTCGCTTTAATCTTATTAGGGATGGCAATCATCTCATTACTTTGTGGGATTTGGGGTGGTAAATTCGCATCAATCGCTTCAGTTGGATTAGCCTCTAATTTAAGAAGTGACTTATATAAAAAATTAGCCTCATTCTCATTTGAGAATATTGATAAGTTCTCCGCTTCATCTTTAGTGACGAGAATGACTACAGATATCAATAACGTGCAAAACGCATTCCAAATGATGATTCGTATTGTCATAAGAGCACCATTAATGCTCATCTTCTCCGCAGTGATGACATTTGTTGGAGGAGGATTAATGGGATTCATTTTTGTGGCGCTCGTCCCAATTGTTGCCTTTGGTCTTTTCTTAATCATTAGACATGCGATGAAAGTCTTCACCAGAGTGTTTAAGAAATATGACGCTTTAAATGAATCAGTTCAAGAAAACGTCACCGGTATTAGAGTGGTTAAAGCATACGTAAGAGAAGATTTTGAAAAAGATAAATTCTCTTCCGCTAGTGATAACATCTCTAAAGAATTCATCCTTGGTGAAAAGATTGTCGCTTTAAATAACCCATTAATGAACACAGCGATTCATTTAAGTAATATCCTCATTATTGGTTTAGGCACTTGGATAATCGCTTCTACCGCTCACTTCGATGGAAAAGACTGGGTTGGAGGTCAGCTCTCTTTAGGACAGATGTCTGCCTTAATCACATATGGCATTCAAATCCTAATGTCACTCATGATGATTTCAATGATCATGGTCATGCTTGCCTTATCCATTGAATCGATGAAAAGAATTGGAGAAGTTCTTCAAGAAGAACCTACAATTAAAAACCCTGAAAACCCAATCATGGAAGTTAAATCAGGGTCAGTTGATTTCAACCATGTAAATTTCAAATATAAATCCGAAGCTGAGAAGTACGCTTTAAGCGATATTGATTTCCACATTAAAAGTGGTCAATTTATCGGTGTCCTTGGCTCTACTGGAAGTGGAAAGACCAGTGTCGTTAATCTCATTTCTAGATTATATGACGTCACTGAGGGAGAAGTTCTTGTTGATGGACATAATGTCAAAGAATATGACTTAAAGACACTTAGAGATAACGTTTCAGTTGTCTTACAAAAGAACGTTCTTTTCTCAGGGACAATTGAATCAAATTTAAAGTGGGGAAATGAACACGCCACAGAAGAAGAAATGATGAAAGCTTGTAAAATTGCTCAAGCTCTTGAAATTGTTAAGGCAAAAGAAGAAGGGCTTAAGAGCAAAGTTGAACAAGGTGGATCTAACCTCTCTGGCGGACAAAAACAAAGATTATGTATCGCTAGAGCAATCCTTAAAAATCCAAAGATCATGATTTTAGATGACTCCACTAGTGCGGTTGACACCAAAACTGATCGTTTGATTAGAAAAGGTTTAAAAGAAGATTTACCAGAGATGACTAAAATCGTCATCGCTCAACGTATTTCTTCGATTGAAGACGCTGATCAAATCATCGTCATGGATAATGGAATGATTAACGCGATCGGCACTCATGAAGAGTTACTTAAAAGTAACGAAATATATCGCGAAGTCTATCAGACTCAAAATAGAGTAGGAGGTGATAAATAATGCCACCAGTTCGTATGAGAGAAAGAGGAAGAGCGAAAAAAGGAACGATGAAACGTATCCTCAAACAACTTTTTAAACTCTATCCTTGGCAATTAATCCTCTCCTTAATCTGTTTAATCTTTAACGTTTTTGGAAACATCTCCTCTTCCGTATTTGTTTCCTTAGCCACTGCTGCTTTAACTGAAGCTGGGTCAAAAAATGTTAATCCTTTCATTGGCACTTATCCAGTGACTTCAACCTTTGGTTTTACTTTGTATACGAATGTCACTTATTTAATCATCATCTTAGGATGTATTTATATCGTTGGTATATTTGCTTCTTGGACATGGAATAGAACAATGGCGATTGTCACCCACAAATTCTTAAATGAATTTAGAAAAAAGATGTTCGCCCATATGGAAGAGTTACCAATCAAATATTTTGACACTCACGCTCATGGAGCAATCATGTCCTTATACACTAATGATATCGATACCATTAGACAATTTATCTCTCAATCATTACCTAACTTAATTCAAACTGGATTAGTCTCCATCTTTGTCTTCACCATCATGATGATCACATCTGTTTGGATGACTTTAGTGGTTGTTGTTGGCTTTATCATCATGCTCGCGGTGGTCAAAGGTTTAGGAGGAAAATCTTCTAAATTCTTCATCAAACAACAAATTGCTCTCGGACAAGTTGAAGGTAATATTGAAGAATCAATTAAAGGTCTTAAAGTTATCAAGGTCTTTACTCATGAAGAAAAGAGTGCAGAAGAGTTTGATAAAATCAATGACGAACTTAAAAGTTACGCGACTACCGCTAACATTCACGGTAATATCATGATGCCTGTGATGGGCAATATCGGTAACTTCTTATATATTCTTTGTGCGTTAATGGGAGCATTCATCTATGTCTTCAAGTGGAAGAATTTATCCGCAAGTGGATATGACGTTATAAGTAATCCAGGACAATTTGCTGGAATGATTGCGCTCTTCTTAATGATGAGCAGAATGTTTGCTAATAACGTTAACCAATTCTCTCAACAAGTAATCTTCATCGTCATGGGTATGGCGGGAGCATCACGTTGTTTAGATTTAATTGACGAACAAAAAGAAACCGATGATGGATATGTCTATCTCTGTAATGTCAAATATCATAAAGATGGAACTTTTGAAGAAACGAGTGAACACACTCACGATTATGCTTGGAAATATCGACATAAAGATGGAACACTTGAATATCGTCCACTTCAGGGAGATATTGTCTTAGACCAAGTTGACTTCTCCTATGACGGAAATAAACTCGTCCTTGAAGATGTGAGTATTTACGCGCATCCAGGACAAAAGATTGCGTTTGTTGGAGCAACAGGAGCAGGAAAAACCACGATCACTAACTTAATTAACCGCTTCTACGATATCGCTGATGGAAAGATCAGATATGATGGAATTAACATCAACAAAATTAAGAAAGCGGATTTAAGAAAATCATTAGGAATGGTGCTTCAAGACACTAACTTATTTACTGGAACAGTAATGGAAAATATCCGTTATGGTCGATTAGAAGCGACTGATGAAGAATGCATCAAAGCTGCAAAAATCGCTAATGCGCATGACTTTATCATCCGTTTACCAGAAGGATATAACACCATGTTAAATGGAGATGGTTCTAACTTATCTCAAGGTCAAAGACAGCTCCTCTCTATCGCTAGAGCAGCGGTTGCTGATGCTCCGGTAATGATTCTTGATGAAGCGACTTCCTCAATTGATACCAGAACAGAAAGATTAGTCCAAAAAGGAACTGATCAATTGATGGAAGGAAGAACAGTCTTCGTAATTGCTCATAGGTTATCCACTGTTCAAAATAGTGACGCGATTATGGTTTTAGACCATGGCCACATTATTGAACGAGGCACTCATGATGATTTAATCGCTCAAAAAGGTGTCTATTATAACCTCTACACTGGAGCGTTTGAATTAGAATAATTCTGAAAAGTAGCAAGCGTAAAAACTTGCTATTTTTATTTGCCCATATATCAAAATATTGATAGAATTTTATCAGGAGGTAAAAAGTATGACAATCATGCCATCGACAGCCCTCAGAAATCAATATAACGAAATATCAGCCTACTGCAAAAAAACTGGTGAACCTGTTTTTCTAACCAAAAATGGTGAAGGTGATTTGGTAGTAATGTCTCTTGAAGCATATGAACAAAGAGAAGCAGAACTCAAAATCAAAGAAAAACTCATGGAAATTAAGATGAACCGTATGAATGGTGGAAAAGGTTATTCTATTGATGATCTAAAAGCAGCTGTTGAAGATATTTTAAATGACGAAGAAGTACCAAGCACGTATCGAGCCGGAAGCTTATTACCAAATAATTAACTCGATATCATTTATTAAAACTGTTTCATTAAAAGCAGCTAACATATTATTTCAGATCATTTTAGAAAGCATCAATTCACTTTCTGAATTTCCAGAACGTTTCCCAATTACCGAGAGATACAAGCTCTTTGGTAGTAGCGAGAGACAAATGACCATTGTAAAAGGCAGATATTCAATCCTTTACGTTATTGAGGGTGATACTGTCTGCGTTGAATATTTCGTTGATAGCAGAAAAAAATAGGCGGAATTGCATTAAGCAACCCGCTTATTTTTTAATATCTCTTCGTAAATTTATTGATGTGTTTATAGACGTTCTTTAATCTTGGGAACATCTTAAGATAGACATGTTTATATAAATCTTCGTATTGTTGAGAAGCAACTGGATTAGGAGAGAAGGTCACTGTTTTATGGACCATCGCTTCTGTTGCTTCTTCAATATTTTTATATTCTTTAGTGGCGACAAATGTTGCCATTGCCGCTCCTAAAGAGGTGGTTTCATATGTTTGAACTCGACTAACAGGAAGATTAAAGATATCCGCGGTAATTTGACAGATGATATCACTTTGTGATCCTCCACCTGAGATTCTTAATTCTTTCACTTTATGTCTTTGACTCTTTTCAATTGATTCAAGTCCTTCTTTTAAGGCATAGCCAATTCCTTCAATAATCGCTCGATATAAGTGTTCTCTTGTGTGGATATCACTAAAACCGATAACTCCACCTTTCGCAAGTGGTCTTCTAAGTCCTGGTCCCCAATATGGTTGAAGGACTAATCCATCGCTTCCTGGAGGAATATCGCTAAGTCTCTTATTTAATAATTCTTCAATCGCCATATCTTGGATTTTAGATTCGTCGATTAATTCAGAAGCAAAGTTTTTTGAGAACCATGAAAGCATCCAATAGCCACGATAAATTTGTACTTCCATATTGTACCAATTAGGCACCGCTGCTGGATAAGCAGGTAAAAATGGTTCTGGCTCATGATATTTTTGATTGCTAACTTCAATTGTGGAAGCAGTGCCATAAGAGACCGCTCCGATTGATTTATTTAAGGCTCCTAAGCCTAATGTTTCACAAGCTTTATCTGAACCACTTGCATATAGCTTAATACCAGTAGGTAATCCAGTCTTTTCACATATTTCAGGTAAGATTTCTCCGATTAATTCTCCTGGTTGTTTAAGTTCGAATAACATTCTTTTTGGAATACCAAAGATTACTCCTTTTAAAGCTTTTTCTCCTTGCCACTTTCTAGTCTTGAAGTTGATTGGATAGTGACCCGTTAAGTTAGCAGCGCTATCGACTAATTGACCAGTTAATTTATATGTTAAATATGTAGAAATATTCACATACTTATCAGTTTTTGACCAATTTTGAGGTTCATTTTCTTTTAACCAGTGGGCCATAGTTCTACTACGGTTGAGTTTAATCGTTTCTTTCATTCCCACCAAAGTGAAAAGAGCGTTATATCCAAAAGGAAGCTTTTCACTACCTTTAGCCATTCTTTGATCTAACCAAAGAATTGATTTTCTCACTGGTTTTCTATCTTTATCTAATTGAACAGAAGAATCTCTAAAGGTGGAAATGGTAGAACCAATAATTCTTTCTAACTTATCTTTATTTTCTTTTGCTAATTTACTTAAGCAATAAATCAAATTGTCGTAATAAAAATCAGGATCTTGTTCAGCATATCCTTTTTCAGTCGAAATATAGGCTGGATCATATTTCTTTTTAATGATTGCTTCAATTTCACCTTGTTTATTAATTAAAGCAGTTCTCACTGATTGAGTGCCGAAATCGATTGTTAACACTAGTGGGTTTTCCATTATTTTCACCTCAAAAATATCAACAATATATTACCACTTATTGGTCATTTTTCTTACATAGTAAACAAAAATTGTAATTTTTTTCAATTTTTCTACCTTCCTCACGCGTGAGTATGCTACGATAAAAAATGCTGGTGAGCGCATTACGTAAGCGCTTACCTAGTTGCCTTATAGGAGGAAAATTATGGCTGAAAAGAAATACGTTTACGCCTTTGAGGAAGCTTACGGTCTTGGTAAGGAACTCTTAGGTGGTAAAGGTGCAGGCTTAGCAGAAATGACACATATCGGTGTCCCAGTTCCAGAAGGATTTACCATCACAACTGAAGCTTGTACTCTTTATTATGAAAGTGGAAAGAAAATCCCAGAATTCGTTAAAGAACAAATCTTTAAAGCAATTAAGGAAGTGGAAAAGAAAACCGGAAAAACATTCGGTGGCGACCACAACCCACTTTTAGTCTCAGTCCGTTCTGGCGCTCGCGTTAGTATGCCAGGTATGATGGACACAATCTTAAACCTTGGTTTAAATGATAAAACTGCTGCCGCTCTTGCTAAAGAGACAGGTAATGAAAGATTCGCAATGGACTCTTTCCGTAGATTTATCTTAATGTTCACAAACATTGCTAAAGGTCATCCAAGAACCGAAATGGATAAGATGCTTGATGATCTTAAAGAATCAAAAGGTTACAAACTTGATACTGAAGTCACAACCGAAGAATTAAAAGTCTTAGTGGCGAAGTACAAGGAATACTACAAGAAGACATTTGGTGAAGAATTCCCAAGTGATCCAAAAGAACAATTATTAGAAGCTGTTGCAGCGGTCTTCAGAAGCTGGGATAACCCAAGAGCAAACATCTACCGTATGCAATATTCCATCCCATATTCATGGGGAACCGCGGTCAACGTTCAATCAATGGCCTTCGGTAATAAAGGAGAAACTTCTGGTACCGGTGTTGCATTTAGTAGAAACGCTGCTACTGGTGAAAAAGAAATCTCCGCTGAATATTTACCAAACGCTCAAGGTGAAGACGTCGTTGCGGGTATTAGAACTCCATTACACATCGATGAATTAAAAAGACGTATGCCAGAAGTATACGAACAATTCGTCAAAACCATTAAGAACATGGAACTCCACTATCGCGATATGCAAGATATGGAATTCACTGTTGAAGAAGGAAAATTATACTTCTTACAAACCCGTTCAGGTAAGAGAACCCCTGCCGCTGCCTTAAAGATGGCGTGTGACATGGTCGATGAAGGTTTAATTACCAAAGAAGAAGCTGTCTTAAGAATTGATCCAGTTTCTTTCGATAAATTATTATTACCAAACTTCGATAAAGACGAATTAGCGAAAGCTCAAGACAGATTAATCGCTAAAGGTAACCCAGCTGGCCCAGGAGCAGGAACAGGTGCAATCGCCTTCACTGCTGAAGAGGCTGAAAAGAGACACGCTGCTGGAGAAAAAGTCGTTCTCGTTCGTGCTGAAACTTCCCCAGAAGATTTAGCAGGTATGATCGCTTGTGAAGGTATTCTCACAATGCGTGGTGGTATGACTTCTCACGCTGCTGTCGTTGCTCGTGGTATGGGTAAATGCTGTATCACCGGATGTGCTGCTGCCATTATCGATGAAGAAGCAAGAACTTTAACCATTAATGGTAAAGTTTACAAAGACAAAGATGTCTTATCCTTAGACGGAAGTACAGGTAATGTCTACGTTGGAGATATTAAGAAAGTTGCACCAGACCTCTCAAGTGGTAACTTCGGTCGCTTAATGAGTTGGGTTGATGAAGCTCGTGACTTAAAGGTCAGAACTAACGCTGATACTCCAAGAGATGCTCACCAAGCAAAACTCTTCGGTGCTGAAGGTATTGGCTTATGCCGTACTGAACACATGTTCTTTGATAAAGACAAGATCTTCCCATTCAGAAAGATGATTCTTGCTGAAACCAAAGAAGAAAGAGTTGCCGCTTTAGCGGAAATCGAACCATTACAACAAAAAGACTTTGAAGGCTTATTCGAAGAAATGAATGGTCTCAACGTTAACGTTAGATTACTCGATCCACCTCTACATGAATTCTTACCACAAGAAGAAGATAAGATCGCTGAACTCGCTAAAGCAACAGGACACACTGTTGAATACATTCACAATAGAATCGCTGATTTACATGAATTCAACCCAATGATGGGTCATAGAGGCTGCCGTTTAGACGTCTCCTATCCAGAAATTGGTGAAATGCAAACCCGTGCTATTATTAAAGCCGCTATCGCTGTTAGTAAGAGAAAAGGTTTACACATCGAACCAGAAATCATGATTCCATTAACCTTAGACTTAAGAGAATTCAAATTCGTTAAAGCAATCATCACAAGAACTGCTGACGAAGTCATTAAAGAAGCTGGAGTTAACATGAAATACCATATCGGTACCATGATTGAAATTCCAAGAGCAGCACTCTTAAGTGGAGAAATCGCTAAAGAAGCAGAATTCTTCTCCTTCGGTACAAACGACTTAACCCAATTAACATTTGGTTTCAGCCGTGATGATGCCTCTAAATTCTTACCAGACTATTACTCCAACAAGATCTTTGAAGAAGATCCATTCAAGACCTTAGACCAAGTTGGTGTTGGCCGACTCGTCAAACTCTCTGTCAAAGAAGGTAGAGAAGTAAGACCAGATCTTCACGTCGGTGTCTGTGGTGAAACTGGTGGAGAACCAAACTCTGTTGAGTTCTACCATAAAGCAGGCTTAGACTATGTCTCCTGTTCACCATTCCGTGTTCCAGTTGCAAGACTTGCCGCTGCTCAAGCTGCAATTAGAAACCCAAGAAAGAAATAATCTTTCAGCCAATTAAATAAATGGAGCGACTACTTCGGTGGCCGCTTTTTTCTTGATTCAACAAGATTAATTATGGTTTAATAATTCCAGATGATTTCCAGGAGCTAGTTCTCCAGTGCTAATAAGTCGAGGAAACTCGATCGGCAGAATCATCTTTTTTGTTGCTCTTCCGATATTCTTTTGGTTTAATAGATACACAAACAGGTGAGATGAGAACCCTGGTCGTTCAGCGCCCAATGTCAGCGTGATGAGCAATCATTACTAGTTGACGGCGGTATCACCTGTTTTTTTGTTGCTTATAGAATAGAATTATGTTTTAATAATTTCACAACAGGTGAGATGAGAACCCTGGTCGTTCAGCGCCTATTGTCAGCGTGATGAGCAATCATTACTAGTTGACGGCGGTATCACCTGTTTTTTTGTTGTTTTAACATAATGATTATGGTTAAATAATGGCAGATGGTTTGCAGGAGCTTGTTCTCCAGTGTCAATAAGTTGGGGAAACCCGATGGACAGAATCATCTTTTTTATTGCTCTTCCGTGATTCTTTTGATTTAATAATTGCGCAGATGGCTTAAGTGGACCTTGGTCGTCCCACACCAGAGGTCAGCGTGATGATTCGTCATCACTAGTTGACGGTGAGCCATCTTTTTCTTTTTGGTCATCAAAAAGTTTTCTAATTAAATTTTCGTCATCTTTGACTATAAACCATCCGATTCTTCTAGCGCCAAAACTAGACTTAATGTCTTGCCTAACATCTAAAACCACATAAGCATCTTGATTATCATTTGGGTCAGGGTTTTGAGTTAATTTTGTTAACACATACCCTTCTACCTCTTTTGAATGAGTGATAGTAACGTAAATATAAACATTCCCTTTTTCCAAAAATATATAAGATGGGTGCATAATTTTGCGGATCCTGCCTCTTTTCGTTTTCTTTTCCACATTGTGGAACCTAAACTCATTTTTTCTTTTAAGTCGTGCGTTTTTACTTTTCTTTTTCATGAAATACCTCCTATGAGGACTGAAAATTTATAAAAGTCCTCTCACTTTATAAATAGGTGGATTTTTCGAATTTTTTTAAAATTTTTTGAAAAATTTAATAAAATTGTTTCATGCAGTACGAAGAAGTGAGCTGGTATAGCGATAGATTACATCGCGAAATGCATATCAAAATATATGGTCATTATGGCTATCCTGTAATTGCTTTTCCTTGTCAAGATAAGCAAAGTGATGACTTTTCTAATAACGGAATGATTAACGCTTTAAGTGAATTAATCGAATCTGGAAGAATGAAATTATATTGCTTAGATAGTAACGATAATGAAACCGTCTCTTTTGAAGGTTGGGATAAGGGGCACGCTGGATATATGCTTGAACAATATCATCAATATCTAATTAATGAAGTTCTTCCTTTTGTCTATGACCGACAGAAAGGATATTGCTATCCATATCTTATTGGCATGTCTATGGGCGCTAGTCACGCTTCAAACAATTTCTTTAGAAGACCAGAATTGTTTTCAGGCTTTATCTCTTTAAGTGGAGAATTTAATATCGCTAAGTTCTTTAATGGATATATGGATGAAAACATCTACAACAATTCTCCAATTAATTATTTGTCTAATATGAATATTGATCATCCTTATATCAATATCTATAACCAAAAGACAATGATTGTGTGTGTTGGTGAAGGCGCATATGAATATTTAGTGAGAGATAGTAATGTTCAACTATCTCAAATCGCACATCAAAAAAATATCCACATCGATTTCAATTTCTGGGATAGTAACTCGATCCACGATTGGAGTAGTTGGTTATATCAATTACCTTATTTTTTAAACAAAATACTTTAATCCCTACAAGAAAACGAGGTTTGTGGCCTCGTTTTATTTCGCTAAAGATTCATAGAAGACGAAGTTGTTATCTCCATCGATATAGCCGACTTCTTTGCCGTTAATGATGATTGAACCATCATCATCAACATATCCGATTTTCTTAGGAGGGAAATATATCTCTCCTTCATCGGTGATTTCCGCAAATTTGTGACCATTGATATATAAGACGTTTTCTCCAATATATCCAACGAGATTTTGATCGACGTAGATATTCTTACCAAATGAATCAATAATTAGCATTTTTCATTCTCCATATGGACAAATGGTCCAATATTTTTGTTGTTAGTGATTTCACTATTTTCAATATACGAACAAGTAATAACGTTATCATCACCCACAACTACATTATTTAAGACAGTGTTAGGACCGATGAAATTCGCTTCTCCAATTTTTGATTTACCTAAGATTGTGGTATTCGCCAAAACCACAGTGTCTTTTCCAATTTTAATATCAGGAGAGATATAAGCGGTTTCAGGATCTTCAATGGACACTCCATGAAGCATGAGTTTCTTATTCACTCTTTTTCTAATTGTTTTAGCAGCATAGCTGAGTTGGAAACGATCGCTGACAGAGAAGATATCTTGAGCGTCTTCTAAGACATATGCTTCACATTTATATCCATCTCGATTAAAGAGTTTCACTAATTCGGAAAGATAATATTCACCTTTCGCATTTTGATTAGATAATTTTGGAAGATATTCTTGTAAGAGTTTGTTATTAATGATGTAGATACCAGCGTTAACTTCGTTAATCTCTTTTTCTTCTTCATCACAATCTTTATCTTCTCTAATATCAAGAAGGCGATAGCTTCCTCTTTCTCTAATCACTCTTCCATATCCTTTTGGATTTTCTAATACGGAAGTACAAATTGTTAAAGCGTTATCGTCTTTTTCGTGTTTGTGATAAACCTTTTTAAGAGTTTCACTAGTAAGTAGAGGCGTATCTCCTCCAACAACGATAATATCTCCATCTTTATTCTTAAGATCAGTGACTTGCATTAATGCATGTCCTGTACCTAATATTTCTTTTTGCCAGACAACTTTTGATTCATCTTTAACACATTCTTCGGTGGCTTTTCCTCCAAAGCCCACCACGGTGTAGATATCTTTAATATCAAGAGGCTTGACCGCATCGATAACATAATTAATTAAAGGTTTTCCTAAAATTGGATAAGCAACTTTAGAGTGGTTAGGATCTCTTGATTCCATACGAGAACCTCTACCTGCTCCTAATATGACAACATACTTATCTTTCATGACGCTTCTCCTTTATTTTTTTATAACTTTTGTGATTTCTACAAAATAATGGTCCATAAATTCTTTGGCAACTTTCTTTAAGATTGAGACATCTTGAGAAAGGGCAAAAACAGTGGAACCACTACCACTCATGAGGACAATCTTAAGTCCTCTAGAGAGTAATGTATCTTTTATTTGTTTAATTTCTGGGACAACTTTAATTGCGGCTTCTTCTAAGGAATTACCAATAGAGGCCGCGAGTAATTCGTCGTCTCCTTCTTTTAACGCTTTTAAAACATTAGGGATATTAGGGTGTTTGTATTCCCCTTTATCAGCTAAAGCGAATACTTCTTTAGTGGAACAACCAACATTTGGTTTCACTAATAAAGCGTAATAACTATTTTTAATTTCAATTGGTTCAAGTTTTTCGCCAATTCCTTTGCATCTTGAAGGAAGGCAAGGAATGAAAAACGGAATATCCGCTCCTAGTGGAGTTGCTAACTCAATTAATTCTTCGTCAGTCGCGTTAAGTTTTAATATTTGATTAACAGCTTTCATTGTAAAAGCGGCGTTAGAGCTTCCTCCACCTAATCCTGCTTGCATTGGAATTACTTTATGGATATAAATTCTAAATTTTTGGGAGAAGTTGTATTTCTCCGCCATCGCATTAATCGCTGTGGTAACTAAATTAAAATGAATTAATCCATTAGAAAAGTCATCAACAGTGACGAAGTTATCACTGCTCTTATATAAGGTTTCGATTAAAATCGAATCATGTAATTCAATTGGTAACATGATTGAATCTAATTCATGATAACCATCTTCTCTTTTTCTAACGACATCTAAAGAGATATTAATTTTCGCGTAGCTTTTAAATGATTTAGTCATAACTCACCTTTATTATACCTTCTATTTTGAAAATAACTCATACATCTTTAAATATGTGTACGGAGAAATGTTCTCCGGACGAGTATTTATTGGTATATCGAGTTTATTTAATACTTCATTAATTTTATCGACATCTGGATAAATGTTTTTAAGATTGTTATAGATTGTCTTTCTTCTATTTGAGAATAGCGATTTACACATTTTATAGACATTTAAGGCCACTTCTTTAGCGGTTATTGGCTTATAAAGAAAAGAGAAGACCAAAGAATTACATTTTGGAGCGGGATAAAAACTACCTGGTTTAACAGTTAAGATTTTCTTACTCTCTCCTAATAGATGTAATAAGACTGAAAGAGGGCCATAATTTTCTCCACTTACATCATAAAATCGATTAAAGGCTTCACTTTGACACATTAAGACCATTCTTTTAGCGTTATCTCCGTTAATTAATAGGAAGGCCACTAACTCGGTCGTGATGTTATAAGGAAGATTACCGATAATTTTGTCATATTTTGAAATATCAATCTTTCTCACATCATTAAGAATGTAATTGATGTTGTCTTTATAAAAAACTATTAAGAAATCAATCATTCGATTATCAATATCGCAGACATCTAAGTCACATTTATTTTCTAGATAATGAGTTAAAGATCCTAATCCTGGACCAATTTCTAATACTTTATCGTCTTTATTAACTTCTAAAGCGTCGGTTATCTTTTGAGATATTAATGGTTCAATTAAAAAATTCTGACCATAATCTTTATCTGGCCTAACGTTACATTTATTCACAAGTTCATTAATGTTTGAACGATTAATTTCCACTTAATAACTCCTTAACTTCTTCCACTTTTATTTTTAAGATATTTAACTGATTTTCTAGAGATTTATTGTTTCCATCTATCAGCCTATATTTTTTAATTAACTTTTCTTTATTTCCTTTTGGATTATCACTTAATGAAATAAGTGAAGATAAGTCATAATCTTGTCGCTCAAATTCGTTAGTGATAAATGGGGATAAGGTTTTGATTACTTCTTCTTTGGTGAGTTCGGCAACCCCATGTTTTTTATATCCTTTGCGTCTATTATCTTCACTAGTTGCGTGACTAACTCCATAAACTAACTCACTTATCTTCTTTCTAATCTCTTCTCCCGCTTTATCTGGATCAGTAAAGATAATGAGGTTATTTACTTTACTTGCTAGATTTAAGAATTCGATTTTTTCCTTAGATAAGTCATACCCATTAGTGGTGAAAAAGAGGGCATCAATAAAGGAAGATAAATAACCAACATCTTCTTTTCCTTCAACAATAAGAACTCCATCAATTTTTATTTTATTCATCGACATTAAATAAACGACAAGTATTCTTATAAATCACATCTTCGAGATGCTTTTTGCTCATATCTTTAAGTCTCGCAATTTCATCAAGCACTAAACAAAGATATTTTGGTTCATTTTTCTCTCCTCGATGTGGATGAGGAGTTAAATATGGTGAATCTGTTTCGATTAATAATTTCTCTAATGGAACTTCTTCCGCAACTTCTTTAGGGGTTTTCGCGTTAGTAAATGTCACTGTTCCTCCTAAAGCGATATGTAAGCCTAATTTAATGACTTCATGCATTGTTTCGATACTTCCAGAATAACAGTGCATTACTCCTCCATAAATAGGAGTGTGCTCTTTTAATATAGAAACGCAGTCTTCTGTACTTTCTCTATTATGTATGGAAATCGGTAAATGATGCTTGTTAGCGAATTCTATTTGTTTAATAAACCATTTCTTTTGGTTTTCTCTTAGTGAAACATCTTTTACCCAGTGATAATCTAATCCGATTTCTCCAATCGCCACTACTTTTGGATGATTCACTAGTGACATGACCTCGTTATACTGAGCTTCGCTCACTCCTACAATTTCAGTTGGGTGAAAGCCAATTGCCGCATAACAACCCTCATATTTTTCACTGATTTTAACTGCTAGCTCACTACTTTTTTTGTCATATCCAACGACTAAAAATTTCTTTACTCCAGTTTTACTCGCGTCACTTATCACTTCTTCAATTCTTGGGTAAAGATATTCATCATTAAGATGACAATGTGAATCAAACATCATAATTATTTACCAACACAGAATCTGGAGAAGATTTCTTTAGAAATATCTCTTTGGTTATATTCCCCTAAAATCTCTAACACTGAATTATATGCATCATGAAGAGAGACACTTACTAAATCAATTGGTAAATCATTTAATGCATCTTCTTTGGCTTTTAAAAGTGATTCTTTAACGTTTTTAAGTAAACCTAATTGTCTAGTGTTATTAAGCGAAGGGATTTTAAATGATTCTTCTTTTAGACCAAGACGATTATAAATTGCCTCTTTTAAAGGAGAAACATCATTATTTATAGAGGAGATATAAATTTCTCCTTCCTTTTGTTTTATAGAGAGATCTTTTTTGTTATAAACGATAATTCGTGGGGTTTCTTTCGTTAAATTAAGTATTTCTTCATCTTCCTTATCTAATTCTTTTGAAGCATCTAATAGGACAATTACTAAATCAGCCTCTTTAATCGTTTCTTTTGATTTATTAACTCCAATAGATTCAACTTTATCATCTACTTCTCTAATTCCTGCAGTGTCTAATAGGTGAAGTGTTACTCCTCCTAAATTAATATCGCCTTCAACAATATCTCTAGTAGTTCCCGCAATATCAGTAACAATCGCTTTATTTTCTCCGAGTAAAGCATTTAGTAAAGAAGATTTACCAACGTTAGGTTTACCCACTAAAGCGACTTTAATTCCTTCTTTAATGATTAAACCTTTTTCTCCTTCTGAGACTAATTTATTAATTTGAGGGACTAATTCATCAACGATAGAAATAACATCACTTTTATTAGCGACTTCGATATCTTCATATTCTGGATAATCAATATTCACTTCAATTAAAGAGAGAATATCCGCGATTCTCTTTTTAAGAGGATGGATTAATTCAGATGTCTCTCCTTTTAAAGAAAGAAGAGATAATTCTTTTGCTTCTTTTGTAGTCGCATTAATCACATCGTTAATCGCTTCTGCTTGAATTAAGTCAATACGGTTATTAAGGAAGGCTCTAGAAGAATATTCCCCATTAGTAGCGAGTCTACTCCCTTTAGAAAGTAATAATTCAATGATCTCGTTAGCAATTAATACCGAACCATGACAAATGATTTCCACTAGATCTTCTCCAGTGAATGATTTAGGTCCTTTATAAATCGCCACTACAACTTCATCAATAACTTTATTGTTATCTCTAATTTCTCCCACCAATAATGTTCTTTCTTTGATATTACGAATATCCTTAGAGAAACATTTTGAGACTACAGCAAAAGCTTCACTTCCAGATACTCGAATAATATGAAGTGCGCTTTTTAGTGGAGCAGTAGCTAGAGCAACGATTGTATCAAACATGATTATTACTTTCTAAAAAGCACCCAAAGGGTGCATTTTATTATTTACTTTCTTTATTTTCAACGTAAATGATTTGGACTTGACGATGTGTACCTTCTCCAATGGATTCGGTTTTGATATTTCTCCAACCGTTAAGAGCGTTATGGATTGCTCTTCTTTCATCAGCAGGCATTGGATCAAAGGTATATGTAGTCTTACTTCTTTGAACGTCTTTTGCAGTTTTTCTAGCGATTCTTTCTAATTTTCCATATTTGCTATCTTTGTAGCCGTTGATATCAAGAAGGATTCTGAATCTCTTATGGAAGTAGTTATTTGTCGCTAATTTGACGAGTTCATTTAAAGCTTGAAGAGTAACACCGTTTTTACCAATTAAGATTGGGTTATGTGTGCTATCTAAAGTGATACGGATGATATCGTCATCCATTCTGCTTTTTACTGAACTTTCAATTCCTAATGCATCAGTCGCGTTAAGAAGGTAATCTTCCGCATATCTAATAACATCTAACATTTCATAAACTTCGACTTGAACTTTTTTACGAATAATTCCAGTAGTTTTACCTGTATCACGATAAATGAGTTCATTCATTGGGATACCAAGCTTTTCACTGGCGTTAGTTAAAGCTTCATCGACAGTTTTACCTGTATATATTTCCATGTAAAAATATCTCCTTATTTTTTCTTACTTTTTTTCTCCATAACTGCTTGAGTAATAAGAGTTTGTCCAACGGAGAACACCGCTCCGATTAACCAATAAATACCCATAGCAGAGACAAGGGAGAAGCCCATAAAGATAATCATCGCAAGCATCACATATGTGAAGATCTTCATTTGCTTGCTTTGAGAATTTTGAGCAGGGTTCTTTCCTAATTTAGCCACTTTCTTAGCTTTAGTTTTTTGTAACCATTGAGGTAAAAGCATAGAAACAGTTTGAGCTCCAGCCATAAATAAGAATAAGAAGAAGGCAGTTACCGCAGCGTAATTGCCTGCTGGTCCCCAGTTAGCAGGAACAAAGAGAACATCTTTGATACCCATTGATAAGTTAAGTCCAAGAATTGAACCACTGGTAAGAGCACTACTACCACTAAGAGCACCCCATACACAGATGAAGACTGGGAATTGAATAATCATCACAATGATTGATGTGAATGGATTAATCTTATTTTTCTTATAGAGGCGTTGCATTTCTTCCGCCATACGTTGTTTCTCAACTTGAGAAGTGTTGGAATTAGGATATTTGTTTTGAATTTTTTGAATCTCTGGTTGTAATTCAGTCATTTTGGCGTTGCTGGTTGTTTGTTTAAATGTTGCTAAAAGCATTAGTGATCTAATGATCAAAGTAACAAACATGATTGATAAGAAGGCAGCAGCTCCTAAAGAGGCACCACTATTAACAAATCCGATATCGATTTGGTCAACTAACCAACCGATTGGATAGACAAGAAGTCCTTCAAAGAAACCTTTTGACCAGGCATAGCCCCAAGTTTTCGCATTCACATAAATACCATGTGTGTCGTATCCATATGATCCGTATTTACCTTCACGCGTAGTTAAGCATGTACGATATGACGCAGCAATTTGACCAAATTTGCCTTTATATGCGGCGATGAAATCTGAACCAGGGAGAAGATTTGGATCACTAACTTCTTTTCTTATTTCAGCATCTAATAAATCGTAGTTGCCCCACATTCCTTTTCCATCATCTTCGATGAATTTGAGGTGACCCCACTTATTGATGATGAAATAGAAGTTTTCTCTATCGCTAGCTTGGGTGAAGTCACAATTAATTGTGTGCTCTCCATTAGCGATATATTCTTCAGTGAAAATCTTCTTAAGAACAAGAAGGTCCATCTTGTGGTAATAAGTGTTAGTTGTAACAACAAATTTACCACTGTCTCTTACTGCACGGGTTAATTCATTTAAATAGGTGAGATCTTTGATACCTTCAACGCTTTCACCGTAAGAAAATCCGTCAATAGCAGCAGACCAAGTTGCAATTTTTTCTTCTGCATTTGTTAAAGAAAGGACTTGTTTAGTGCTATCTTCAGTTAAATCAGAGTTGATGTAATTGAAGGTATAATTAGCGGTTCCTTCTTTGTAGCGGGTGACGCCTGGTTCAAAGGCGTACATGATACGTGCGGAATCAGTTGGGGAACAGAAAGACTGTGTACAACCAGTTAAAAGTACTGCTCCTCCAACAAGAGCGGCAATACCTATACCGATTTTTGTTCCTTTTTTCATTTTGTAATTCCTATCTTACTCAACAAAATATTGAGTTTATTTTTGTTTTCATCAAATGTGAGATTTAAAAACTCACTTTTAACGATGATCACAATATCGAATGTGTGAGATGAATAATCAATTAACGAGTCACACATAGCTCGTACTTGTCTTTTCACACGGTTACGCATAACAGCGTTACCAATACGTTTTGAGACGCTTAGCCCTACTCGACAAGTAGATAATTCGTTACTTTTATAATGAATTAAATAGGGTGTCTCTTTGAGAGTTTTTCCGTTTTTAACAGTGAAGACGAATTCGTCAGTCTTTTTAATTCTGTTAATTACTTTCATTAAGAAAAAGCTCCCAAATGGATAAAGTAAAATTAGGCTGCTAAGTGTTTACGGCCTTTTGCTCTTCTTCTCGCTAAAACTTTTCTTCCGTTAGCGGATTTCATTCTGGCTCTAAAACCAGCCTTGTGAGCGTGTTTCACTTTACTTGGTTGATATGTTCTTTTCATGATACGTTTTCCTCCAATTTTTTACGCGTTGATTATTATAAATGTATTTATAAATGGTTGTCAAAGAAATAAGTCTATATTATAGAAGTGTGAAGGAAAATTAGATTATTTCTTTAAGGGAAATTCCCTTTAAAATGACTACAAATTGAGTATTAAAATTATATCTAACAAGTTAGATATCTTTAATATTTCGGCAAATCTAAAGTCTGGTATTGAATCTGCCGAAATGATGTTATATACTATCATCAGGAGGTAAGTTTTATGTATATAAATAGAGCAATAGAAAAAACTATTCTTAATTACGCGAAAGAATGGGCTTGCATCACAATCTACGGAGCTAGACAAGTTGGAAAATCAACTTTAGTTTCATATTTATTTAAAGATAAGTTTACTAGGATCAGTATGGATGATGTTGAGCTTAGAAGCAGAGCGAAAAGTAACCCAAGAAACTTTTTAGAATCATATTCTTTACCTCTTTGTATTGATGAAATTCAAAAGGCACCAGAACTATTAGAAGAAATCAAAAAAGTCATCGATTCTTATAAAGAAAAATGGCTCTTTGAAAACAAACCAAGTGAATTACTATTTATCTTAACTGGATCCAATCAAACCGATTTAAAGAAACATGTTGGTGACACTTTAGCGGGTCGTACCGCGATCTTAAACATGTCATCTCTCTCACACGCGGAAATATATAAATATAAAGGAAGCAGTGAATTTAACCCTGATATCAATGTTCTTAAAGAAAAAAAACAAATGGGCGTTATCAAATATAGAAGTAGAAAAGAAATCTTTGAAGATATCTTTAAAGGTGGGATGCCTGAATATATCGCGAATGATAAAGATAGAAATGCATTCTTTTCATCATACTTACAGACTTACCTAGAAAAAGACATTACTGGATTGATCGATCCGTCTAATGTCCCAACCTTTTTAAGATTCATGCAATACATCGCTCTTAGAACAGGGTGTACGATTGATTATAGTGATATCGCTTCCAACATCGGAATAAGCGCAATTACCATTAAGAAATGGGTGAATATCTTAGTTACATCAAGAATTGTGTTCTTATTAGAACCTTACGCAAAAAATCTATCCAATCGAATTATTAAAACACCAAAACTATGTTTCTTAGATACTGGTCTATGTGCTTATCTAGGAAGATGGCCAAATGCTGAAACATTAGAAAACGGTCCACTTAGTGGAAGATTTTATGAAACATACGTCATTACTGAAATATTAAAGAGCTTCTACAATAACGGTTATGATCCAGAACTCTTTGGAGAAAAACAAATATACTTCTATCGAGATAGAGATAAAAAAGAAGTTGATTTAATTATCGAAACTCAAGAAGGAATATATCCAATTGAAATCAAAAAAGGTGTTTCTGCCATTGATGGAAACAAGAATTTCAATGTATTAAAGAAGTTTGGAAAGAAAGTATTTCCAGGTCTTGTAATCGATAGTAGAGAAAAGATCTTCAAAATCAATGATGAAGCGTATGAAATCCCTATCGAATTAATCGGATTATAAGCAAACCAATATCAACATAAAAACAAAATCCACATTTCCACTTGAGCGATAAAACTTAATTTGTAGTGTAATAAGAATACACAAAGTGTATTCATATAAATTCTCTTAAACTACATATTAACTTATTCGTTTTTTCCACAATTTACACAGTCAAATCCACCAGTTATCCACATCGAAAAATTGTGGAAAACTTTTTTAGACCTTTTAAGAAGTTTTGTGCTCTTGATTTTTTCCCAATAAGAATACATTAATGTATTCATATAAAACTTGTTAAACTACAACTTTTAATGCCTGTTTGATATGTGGATAAATAGGTAATGTGGAAAACTAAAAAGCCTAAAATTTTTTATTAATTTTAATGGGTAACTTGTCTATAATTTACTCACACTATTTGGGGGAAATAGACATGGTAACTACATTAACTGAGATGACTAGATTATGGGACAAAACCCTTAAAAATATCAAAGCAAGATTAAATGGAGATCCAAGCTTTGATTATTTCTTTGGTAATTCCTACATTTACGATAAAAATGGATCAGAAGTTACTATTGTTGCCTCCAATAAAGTCGCTAAAGCGGTCATCCAAAACAAATATATTGAATTAGTTACCTCTTGCTTAAATGAATTAGAAGATGATGAATTTGATATTAAAGTCGTCACCGAAGAAGATATTCAAGCCGCAAGAAAAGAAGCGACTTCCAAAAATGAAGTCAAGGTTGAGGGAAGTAAGAAGAAATTCGAATATTTCGAAAACTCAACAGTAAATCCAAAACTCACTTTTGATTCATTCGTGGTTGGTGATTTTAATAAAGACGCTCATAAGGCAGCTTTATATGTTGCTAAAAATGGAGGTTCTTTATTTAATCCACTTTTCATCTATTCCCATTCTGGACTTGGAAAGACTCACTTATTACATGCGATTGGTAACGAATTTAAGAGTAGAGTGCCTGATGCAAAAGTGCTTTATATTGCCGCAAATGACTTCGTTGAAGCTTACATAAAATTCGTTAAAGGTGAGACTGAATCTAACTCCTTAAAAGACTATTTTAAAGACGTTGATATCTTGCTTTTTGACGATGTTCAATTTATGTCAGGGAAGGTTAAAACTGAAGAGATGTTCTTCTATGTTTATCAACAATTAATCAACTCTGGAAAACGCATTATCATCACTTCAGATAGACAACCTAACGAACTCAAAGGATTAGAAGATCGACTCATCACTAGATTCACTCAAGGCTTAACTGTAAAAATCAATGAACCAGACACTGAAACATGTGTCGAAATTCTAAAGAAAATGATCGTGGAAAATGGACTCAAAATTGAAAAATTCGAGTCAAATGTCATATATTTTCTCGCAGAAACGTTCTCTCGTGATGTCCGTGAATTACAAGGCGCGCTTAACGCTTTAATGTTTGATTGTATCAATTCTGAAGATGATAAAACAATCACATTAGATGTCGCGATGAAAGCTGTTAGCGCTATTAAAGGTGGAAAAGATATCTCCTCTCAAATCACTGAGCAAAAAATTCTTAACGCGGTTGCGGACTATTACAATATCCCGGTAAGCGAAATCACAGGGAAGGGTAGAAATGCTCAAGTAATCGTGGCCCGTCACTTAGCAATGTATTTGATTAGAAACAATCTTGATGTTCCACTAAAAAGAATCGGTGAAATTTTCGGTGGCAGAGATCATACCACAGTAATGAGCGCTATCACCAAGGTGGATAAAGAGTTGAAAACTGATGAACAACTTTCACTCGCTATAAAAGATTTAGAGGCAAAAATTAAGGAATAATTTATTATAAATAAATATTGCCTTATGATAGAATGATTAAAAGGACAATTAATCGAGTTATCCACATTATCCACAGAGATAATTATTATTAATAAATATATAAATATAAAAAAAGAAGGTATTTCTATATGAGATTTATTATTAAAAGAGATGAATTATTAAAAGCAATCAACATTGCTAATAGAGCAGTGAACTCTAAGAGTAGTGCTGTTCCTGTTTTAGCTAATCTCAAATTTGAATTAGATGAAAAAGGATTATCTATTACCGGTAGTAACTATGAATTAACAATTAAAACCACTATTCCATATGAAAAAGATGAAGTAGAAATTATTCGTAACTATCAAGAAGGTTCAACCTTAGTTAATTCTAAAATCATTTCTGATATGGCTAGAAAGATTGATACTGAAGAAATTAGTTTTGAAGTAATTGATTCCACTATCGCTGTTATTACAGCAGGCAAGATTAAGTATAATTTAAATTGCATCAAAGCTGATGAATATCCAGATGTTGATTTAGAACCAACAGGTGTTCAAATTAATCTCACTCATCTCGAATTCTCTTCTTTAGTCTCTCAAACCGCTTTTGCAGCTTCCTTAAAAGAACAAAGACCAATTCTAACCGCAATTAACTTAGAAGCTAATGACGGAGTTCTTACCGCTACTGCTACCGATAGCGCACGTTTAGCAAGAAAACAATTACCAATTAGTACAGATTTACAATTCTCCGCTAATGTTCCAGCCAAAATGATGGTGGAAATTGATCACCTTTTAGAAGGAGCGGATTCTCTTAAAGTTTCCTTAAGTGAGAAGAAAGCCTTATTTAGCTTTGCAAACACCGTGATAGCAACTCGTTTAATTGCTGGAGAATATCCAAATACCAAAAACATTGTTCCACGCGTTACAAACTATGCTTTACAAGTTAACGCCTCAGATTTATTAAAAGCGATTGATCGTGTCAATATTCTTTCAATTGATAGAGAGAATGTTGTCGACTTCTATCTTGATGAAGATCAAATCGAAATCAGCGCAAAATCTACTCAAGTTGGTTCTGCTAGTGAAAAGATTGAGAACTTCAAATTCGAAGGAAGTAACCTACAAATCTCATTCAACAGTGAATTTGTTTCCTCTGCGATTAAGGCTCTTAACTCCGAAGATGTGACCTTCTTATTTGTTGGAGAAATGAAACCATTTGTGATCAAAAATCCACTTGATGAATCAACAATCCAAATCGTCACACCTGTAAGAACTTATTAATCAAAATTTCTTAAAAAATTGATATCGAACGCCCTGTTTTTTCAGGGCTTTCTTTTACCCATTTAGACCCTCTATACACCTATTGAAATTGATATATATTTTTATGGAATAATTATATTCCATTTTTAAACTATATACTGTATAATACCCTTAAGAGTGCGTTAAATGGCTGTTAAAGTAGTGAAAATCCATGAGTCAGAAGAATACATTACCTTAAATGTTCTTTTGAAAATCGTGGACCTCATTCCTACTGGTGGCATGGCTAAGATTTTCTTAGCGGAAAACGATGTTTACGTCAACGGAGAGAAGGAAAACCGTCGAGGTCGAAAATTATATCGAGGCGATATTGTTAAGGTCAGTAAAGCGGAATTTCTCATCAAATAGATATGATTATTGAATCCATATCACTCAAGAATTTCCGTAATCACCAAAATATCTCCCTTCAATTTCATAAAGGTATCAATCTCATCACTGGTGAGAATGCGACTGGCAAAACCAATATTGTTGAAGCGATATATTACCTCTCCTTAGCTCGTTCCTTTCGTGGGGTGAGCGATATTGACATCATCACTAAAGATAACGAATACTCGCAAATAGATGCTTGTATTAATAGTGGTGATCGTAAAAAGAATATTCGCATTCTAATTACCAAAAGAGGTCATTCCGTCCTTGTTAATAATAAAAAGGTATCAAAGGTAAGCGACCTCTCAAAAGTGGTAAATGTGCTCCTATTTGAGCCAAAAGATGTGATGCTATTTAGAGGATCACCAAAAGAGAGACGAAACTTCTTGGACATTAATCTCTCAAAACAGTTCCCAATCTATCTCGAATATATGTTGAGATATGAGAAGGCTCTTAAGCAAAGAAACGAGATTCTTAAGAGTGGAAAAATCGATCCAGAACTACTCGCAACATGCACAGAACTGATGGTGAGATATGCTGGTCCAATCATCAATTATCGGGCGATGTTTGTCAAGGATATCAATGATATCCTTATAAAAATAACGCGCGCACTCACGGGCGTAAAAGACAAAATCGAAATCACCTATCGTCCATTTGTGAACATGTCTAGCGAATTTGAAACTCAAGCCTTAGAAGCATTTAAACGCTCATTAGAAAGCGATTTGAAACATAAGGCAACAACTATCGGGGTTCATCGTGAAGATATCTCTGTGAGCCTAAAAAACAAGGATATCGGAACTTATGGATCTCAAGGTGAGAATCGTCTCGTTGCTCTCGCCTTAAAGTTATCTCCTTACTTCCTAATTAAAGAAGAAGAGAGAAAACCAATCGTTGTTCTTGATGATGTGATGTCAGAGTTAGACAAGCCACATAGAGAACAACTCATTAAATTTCTAAGAAAGTTTGATCAAGTATTCATTACTGACACCAAACTGGAAATAGAGGGGGTTACCCCAATTAAATTAAACAAAGCAAAGGAGGTCTTCTAATGGAAGAAGAAAAGAAAGACGCTGTCGCTAGCGAAGAAACAAAACCTGTAGAAGAAGTATTTGTTGCTAAAGACGTCTCCGTTTCTGAAATGAATGAACACGAAGCCGCTTTAGAAAAAGCTGACGCTAGTTACACAGCCACTAACATCCAAGTTCTTGAAGGCTTGGAAGCAGTTAGAAAAAGACCAGGTATGTATATTGGTACCACTGCTGGACCAGGATTACATCACCTCGTTTGGGAAATCGTTGATAACGCGATTGATGAAGCCTTAGCGGGATATTGTACTGAAGTGCATGTCACCATCAACAAAGGAGAAACCATCACTGTTACTGATAATGGTCGTGGTATTCCTGTTGATATTGTTGGAAAAACCGGTTTATCTGGTGTTGAGACTGTTTATACAGTTCTTCACGCTGGTGGTAAATTCGGTGAAGGTGGAGGCTATAAAGTCTCTGGTGGACTTCACGGTGTTGGTGCATCTGTCGTTAACGCTTTAAGTGAATGGTTAGAAGTTGAAGTTCATAAGAATGGTGGCATCTATAAGATGCGCTTTGAAAATGGTGGACATCCAGTTGATCATCTTCAAAAGGTTGGTAAATGTGAAGATACCGGAACCAAAGTTACATTTAAACCAGATCCAACTATCTTTGTAGAAACCACAACTTATGACTACATCACAATTAGAGATAGATTAAGACAAGTGGCTTACCTTAATAGAGGTATCACTATTGTTGTGAGTGACGAAAGAGGAGAACAAAAAGTCACTGAAACATTCTGCTATAAAGGTGGAATTAAGGAATATGTTCAATACATCAACCACAATAAGACTCCATTATTTGAAGAAGTTATTTATTGTGAAGGTAGTGAACCAATTGAGCTCTCTAGTGGACATACTTCTCACGTCTACGCTGAAGTGGCAATGCAATATAATGACGGATATGCGAAAAATGTTTATTCCTTCTGTAACAACGTTCACACCCATGAAGGTGGAACTCATGAAGAAGGTTTAAGACTTGCATTAACTCGTGTCATTAACTCTTACGCTAGAGATATTAAATTATTAAAAGAGAACGATGATAATCTAACCTACGATGATATTTGTGAAGGTTTAGTTGCCATCGTTAGTGTTAAACACCCAAACCCACAATTTGAAGGACAAACCAAAACTAAACTTGGGAACTTCGAAGTGAGAAAGATTCTCTCAGGTATTGTTGGTGATCAATTAAATAGATTCTTAATGGAGAATCCAAAAGTCGCACGTACAATTATTGAAAAAGTTGTAATGGCGGCTAACGCACGTCAAGCTGCAAGAAAAGCGCGTGATAGTATGCGTAAAGGAGGACTTGAACTTACTACTCTTCCAGGTAAGCTCGCTGATTGTTCCTCTAAAGACCCATCCATTTGTGAATTATATATCGTTGAAGGTAACTCCGCTGGCGGTTCTGCCAAAAACGGAAGAGACCGTGAAACACAAGCTATCTTACCATTAAGAGGTAAAATCCTTAACGTTGAGAAAGCACAAGCAAAAAGAATTTTCGCTAATGCGGAAATTGGAAATATGATTCAAGCTATCGGAGGAGGTATTGACCCAGAATTTGATATCTCCAAGATTAGATACCACAAAGTGGTAATCATGACCGATGCTGATGTTGATGGTAGTCATATCCGTATCTTATTATTAACATTCTTCTACCGCTTTATGCGTCCGTTAATTGAGAACGGCTATGTCTACATTGCTCAACCTCCACTATACAAAGTGGATTATCATGGACATCAATATTACGCCTATAAAGACGAAGAACTTGAAGTCCTTAAAAAACAACTTAACTTAAAACCTGGATATCCTTTCCAAAGATATAAAGGTCTTGGTGAAATGGATGCTGAACAACTTTGGGAAACAACCATGGATCCAAAAAATAGAAAAATGTTACGTGTCACTCTTGATGATGCAATCGCTGCTGAACAAGTCTTCACCGACTTAATGGGCGATAATGTCGATCCAAGAAAAGAATTCATTCACGAAAACGCGAAGTTCGTTAAGAACTTAGATATTTAATAGGAGGGCCAAACAATGTTATTCGAAGAAGAAAAAAATGAAAACGAAGTCGAAGAGTCTTCTGAAGATGAAGAAGAAGTCGATGAAAGCAAACTCGAAGAAATCGAAGCCGGTATTGTTAGTGGTCTTCAAGATGTCCCAACTGTGGACCTTGTTAAGGAATCTTTCCTTGATTATGCGATGTCGGTTATCGTCTCAAGAGCTATTCCTGATGCAAGAGATGGCTTAAAACCAGTTCATAGAAGAATTATATATGGCATGCATGAAGCTGGTATGACCCCAGATAAACCACACAGAAAATGTGCGAAGATCGTTGGTGACGTCATGGGTAAATATCACCCTCATGGTGACTCCGCTATTTATCTTTCTTTAGCCAGATTTGCTCAAGATTGGAATATGAGACACACTCTTGTTGATGGTCATGGTAACTTCGGTAGTATCGATGGTGATGAACCAGCGGCTATGCGTTATACCGAAAGTAGAATGACTAAGATCGCTCTTGAAATGGTACGCGATATTAACTGTGACACAGTTGATTTCGTTGATAACTATGATGGTAGTGAACAAGAGCCATCTGTCTTACCTTCTAGATTCCCTAACTTATTAGTTAATGGCTCTAGTGGTATCGCTGTTGGTATGGCGACTAACATCCCACCACATAACTTAGGTGAAGTGGTTGATGGAGTGGTGGCTATAGCAAGAAATCCAGAAATTACTACCTTAGAATTAATGCAATATATCAAAGGTCCAGATTTCCCTACTGGTGCTCTTATTTTAGGAAGAGGTGGCATTAAAGATGCTTATGAAACTGGTACTGGAAGTATTGCGATTAGATCAAAATGTCATATCGAAGAACGTGGTGAACACGGACTTAAGAGAATCATTGTTGATGAAATTCCTTATGGAGTTAATAAAGCAACAATGGTCGAATCAATTGCAACTTTAGCAAGAGATAAGGTTGTTGATGGCATTACTGAAGTTAGAGATGAAACTAACAAAAACGGTATCCGTATCGTTATCGAAGTGAGAAGAGATATCATTCCTGAAGTTCTTCTCAACCAATTATTTAAAAATACTCAATTACAAACATCTTATGGAATCATTATGCTTTGTCTAGTTGATGGAGCACCAAAAGTGGTTTCTTTAAGAACAGCGTTACAAACTTATCTTGATTTCCAAGTTGAAGTTATTGAAAGAAGAACAAAGTTCTTATTAAGAAAAGATGAAGATCGACACCATATCGTTTTAGGTTTAATTAAGTGTCATGATAATATCGATGAAATCGTCGATATCATTAAAGGAAGTAAAACTCCTGAAGATGCCACTAAATCTTTAATGGAGAAATACGGCTTCTCTGAAGCTCAAGTTCAAGCCATTTTAGCGATGACTTTAAGAAGACTTACTGGAATTGAAACCGATAAACTTGAAGCTGAGAAAAATCAACTTGAAGCGAATATCAAAGAATATAACCATATCCTTTCTAGTAGAGAAAACGAAATTGAAGTCGTGATCAAAGAACTATTAGAAATAAAGGAAAAATACGCGGACGCGCGTAGAACTGAAATCACTAACGACGCCGCTTCTATCGATGATGAAGATTTAATCCCACAAGAAAATATCGTCGTCGCGATTACTAGAGGCGGATATGTTAAGAGATTAACTTCTGATTCCTTTAAAGCACAACACCGAGGAGGAAGAGGCGTTAGAGGTATGTCCACTAATGAAAACGATATCGTGGACAATATGGTTTACACCAAAACTCATACCGATTTACTCTTCTTCACTGATTTTGGAAAAGTATATCGTATTAGAGGATATATGATCCCAGAATTCTCTAAAGCGAGTAAAGGGGTACCAGTCATTAACTTAATCAACATCGAAAAAGGTGAAAACGTTAAAGCAATCATCGCTTGCGATGAATATAAAGAAAATAACTACTTAATGTTCTTCACAAAACAAGGTGTGGTTAAGAAAACATTAATGAGTGAATATGAATCAATCCGTCAAAATGGTAAGATTGCTATTTCTCTTAGAGAAGGAGATACCTTATTCGACGTTAAAGAAGTCGAAGAAGACACAATTATTGGAATAGCGGCTAATAACTCCAAGATGGTCAATTTCCCATGTAGTGAAGTTAGACCAATGGGAAGAACTGCTTCTGGTGTTAAAGGTATTGAACTCGCAGAAAATGAAGAAGTTGTTGGAGTAACCACTTCTAGAGAAGGTGAACATATCTTAGCGATGACTTCAAAAGGATATGGTAAACTCACTCCAGTGATGGATGAAGATGGTTCTCTTACTTACCGTATTACTAAAAGAGGCGCGAAAGGTGTTACAACCTTAAAAGCCACTGATAAAGTTGGTGATTTAATCGCCGTTAGAGCGGTCAATCTTGAAGATGACTTAATGTGTATCACCAGTGCCGGAATTGTGATTAGAACTCCACTTAATCAAATCCGTATCTGTGGAAGAAATACTTCTGGAGTCAAGGTTATGAACCTTGAGGGAAGACAAAAGATCGTCTCTATTGCGATCGTTCCTCATGAAGAAATCGATGAATCTCTTCCAATAGAAGAAGAAAGTGAAGAAGCTAATGAAATGGGAGATGCTTCTATTGATACTTCTTTACCAAATAACGAAAGTGAAGAATAACACTTTCAGAGAGATTAATAGTTTATGTTAGATATTAATTTAATTAGAGAAAAACCTCTCTATGTCAAAGAGGCTCTTAAAAAGAAACTCTGGGACACTGATTTTGATGAATTACTCTCTTGGGATAAAGAAAAAAGAGAATTAATGCAAGTCGTGGAAAATAACAAAGCGGAAATGAATAAGCTTTCCGCTTCAGTTCCTCTCCTTAAAAAACAAGGTCAAGATGTCTCTAGTGTCTTTAAACAAGTTAAAGAAATCGCTGCTAAAAATAAGGAATATGAAGAGAGACTCGAAGAACTCACTAAAAAGATGACTGAATTCTTGGAAGCTCTTCCAAATATCCCTGATGATGATTTAGTCGGTGGTGGAAAAGAAAATAATAAGGTCATTCATACTTATGGAAAGAAACCTGAATTCTCTTTTAAAGCCAAAGATCACGTCGAACTCGCTACTTCCTTAGGATTAGTGGATTATGATCGAGGCGCTAAAATTGCAGGTCATGGAGCGTGGATTTACACCAATTTAGGTGCACGTCTAGAATGGGCTCTTCTTAACTTCTTCATCTCAGAACATCTTAAAGATGGATATGAAATGATTCTCCCACCTCATTTACTAAATGAACAAAGTGGATATGTCGCTGGTCAATTCCCAAAATTTAGACAAGATGTATTCTGGCTTGAAGGATTAGAACCACAAAGATTCTTATTACCAACCGCGGAAACCGCGCTTGTTAATCTTCATCGAGATGAAATATTAAGTGAATCTGATTTACCAAAAAAATATTTCGCTTATACTCCTTGTTACAGAAGAGAAGCAGGAAGCTATCGTACTGAAGAAAGAGGAATGATTAGAGGATATCAATTCGACAAAGTCGAAATGGTCCAATACACCAAACCAGAAGATAGTGATAAAGCTTTCGAAGAATTAGTGGGTAAAGCTGCTTCTTTAGTTGAGAAACTTGGCTTACATTTCCAAATCTCAAAACTTGCAGCGGGAGATATCTCTCACTCAATGGCGAGAACATATGATATTGAAGTCTATATTCCTTCAATTGGAATTTATAAAGAAGTTTCTTCTGCATCTAATGCAAGAGACTATCAAGCTAGAAGAGGAAAATGTCGATATAGAGATTCTGCTACTGGGAAAACAAGATATGTCCACACTCTTAATGCTTCTGGACTTGCCACTAGCCGTATCTTCCCAGCGATATTAGAACAATATCAACAAGAAGATGGCTCAGTTTTAGTGCCTGAAGTTCTCCAACCATTCATGGGTGGAATTAAGGTATTAAAACCAGTTAAATAACAAAACTCAATTAGATCCTTCGGGATCTTTTTGTTTGCAAAAATTAGATAAAGAAAAATAAAACTCCCTTGAAAATTGGTGCGGATTGACTCAAAAGT
>DEJH01000084.1 GCA_002353275.1 Caryophanales bacterium UBA2753
TATAATCTTATAAAACAGTGTCCTGGGTTTTATTCAACTGAAGAATGGATGGCGGATGATTATTTTGTTTTCCAATATCAATATCCGAAACTAATTTATTCTTTCTATGGAGCAGCTTATCTTCATAGACTTGGTGATTTTATACCAACATCTTTAGAAGCAACCGCTCCAAAAAATTATCGCCCATTTCCTCTTCCGAGAGATGGCGTGATTCTTCATACGGATACAAGAGATACGACATATAATCTCGGTATCAGTGAAGTTGAAACATCATTTGGCAACAAGGTCAAAGTTTACGACATTGAAAAGACAGTGTGCGATTTCATTAGAAATAGAGAAAAACTAGATTCGGAATCTTTTGTTAAGTGTGTAACCTGGTATAGCAAAAGAAAAGACAAAAATGTGAATAGACTTATCCAATACGCACGTATAATGAAAATCGAAGATAAAGTAAATAGTCTAATGGAGGTGCTTTTAAATGAAAATTAATAAGACATTCATTATAACTACCTTCATAAAATCGTGAATATAAGCATCTTCAAAAATGTAATAAAAACCACGCACTTTTAGTACGTGTCTATTCAATCATTGTGTCTCCAATTGTCGATAAACATACAGGTATTTCAACCCGATTATCCATAAACATACAAGTTCGACTAAAATAGCATTGCACTGCTGTTTTGGTCGATTTTATAAAACCTATTTTTGTTTAAAAGAAAGCAGGAGAAAATATTTAAAAGAAAACAGGGAAAAATATTGATTAATAGCTGATGGTTTAATGCGTTTTCCATATTTTGCCATTATAAAACCCCTTCCTCCGACAGAATTTTGTCCAGAAAAAGGGGTACTATTTATAGTGGCGGAGGAACAGGGATTTGAACCCTGGCACCGAGTTACCAGTCTACGAGCTTTCCAAGCCCGCCCCTTCAGCCTCTTGGGTATTCCTCCATTATTTGCTGCGAGAGATATTTTATCTTACATACATTCTTAATTACAATCTTTATTTATCTTTAATATAAAAATATAATATTTTTGTAATGCAAAAATTTATTGTTAACTCTTCTGAAAGTGGACAGACTTTAGAGAAATATGTTCGTAAAGTTTTAAAGGAAGCGCCTCTATCTTTTATCTATAAACTTTTTAGAAAGAAAGATATTAAAGTCAACGGTCACTGGGAGAAAGAAAAATACCAAATCCAAGAAGGAGAAGAAGTCTCGATTTATATCACCGATAGTCAATTAGAGGAATTTCGTAAAAAAGTCACTGAAAAGAAAGTGAGTGACATCTCTAATTGGATTATTTATGAAGATAAAAATATTCTTCTAATAAATAAACCTAGAGGAGTGATGGTCCAAAAAGATCATTCTGGAGAGGTCGCCTTAGATGATATGGTCATTTCTTATCTTATAGATAAGAAAGAATATGATCCAAACAAAGAAATTGGTTATTCTCCCGCGCCAAGTCATCGCTTAGATAGAAATACTGCAGGAATAGTGATCTTTGGTAAAAATATTAATGCTTTAAGGGAATTAATGAATATTGTTTCCGATAAGTCTTTAATTGAAAAAAGATATCTTGCTTTGGTTAAAGGAATAACTGATGAAAAAGGAGAAATTAACGCTCCACTCATAAAAAACACAACTAATGGAAGAGTAACAGTTTCTTCAGAGGGAAAAGAAGCGATTACTTTATACAAAAGAATTAAGATAGTAAAAGAGAGATATTCACTTTTAGAAGTCTCTTTATTAACTGGAAGAACACATCAAATTAGAGTTCATCTCTCTTATATATCTCATCCAGTAATCGGAGATAGTAAATATGGAGATTATTCTTTGAATAAAGAAATTGAAAATAAATATCATTTTAAGAATCAATTTCTTGTCGCATATTATTTAAAATTCAAATCATTAAGCGGAGAATTAAAATATTTATCGAATAAATCTTTTAAGATTGATTTACCAAAAGAGTTAGATGAATTATTATTAAAGATAGAAGAAGGAGAATAGATATGGGAGTTATTGAAAGATATAACCGTTGGTTAAATTCGAGTATTGTTTCTAAAGAGGATAAGGAAATTTTAAAGAAGATGTCACAAAAAGAAATCGATGACGCTTTCTTTAAAGATGTTGAATTTGGAACTGCAGGAATGAGAGGAATCTTAGGTCCTGGCACTAATCGATTAAATGAATTTACTGTTAGAAAAGCGACAGTAGGCTTTGCTAAATATCTTTTAGAAAAATATCCTAACGCTAAAACTGATGGAGTGGTAATCTCTCACGATAATCGTCATATGTCTAGAGAATTCACTCTTCAAAGCGCTAAAGTTCTTTCTGAATTTGGAATTAAAACCTATATCTTTGATTCTCTTCGTCCGACTCCAGAATTATCTTTTGCGGTTAGATATATGAAAGCTTGTGGAGGAGTAATGATTACTGCCTCTCATAACCCAAAAGAACATAATGGATATAAAGTTTATGATGAAACCGGTTGTCAACTTGTCCCAGATAAAATCAAAAGACTCGTTGAAATTATTGGAGAACTCCCTAATGAACTTGAAGTGAAATACACTCCAATAGAAAAACCTGCTCCAATCATTACATTAGGCAAAGATGTTGATGATGAATATGTGAAATTATGTGAATCTATCACTATAAATAATGATTTAGATAAAAAAGGATTTAAGATTGTTTTTACTCCTAATCATGGAACTAGTTATGTTAACGCGATGCGCGTATATAACGACTTAGGATATGAAGTTTATCCAGTAAAAAAACAGTGTGATCCTGATCCAGATTTTTCAGGTACCTTATCTCCTAATCCAGAAGATCCAAGAAGTTACATTGAGCCGATTAAACTCGCTAAAGAATTAAAAGCGCAGCTCGTAGTAATGACTGATCCTGATGGAGACAGATGTGGACTCGCATTTTTAGATAAAAATGGAGAATATAAAACTTTAACTGGTAATCAAAGCGCAGCAATGCTTATTGATTATATTTTCTCCGAGAAGAAAAAAAGAGGCACATTATCCCCTAATGGAGTGATGTATAACACAGTTGTTACTTCTTCTTTAGGAGAAAAAGTTGCCGCGTATTATGGAATTAAAACCGAACAATTCTTAACTGGCTTTAAATTCATCGGTAATCGTATTGATTATTATGAAAAACTCGGTCATGGACCAAAATTTGAATTTGGTTATGAAGAAAGTTATGGTTGTTTAATCGCTCCATTTGCGAGAGATAAAGATGGCATTCAAGCAATTCTTATGTATTCAGAAATGGCCTTATATCATTATCGACACGGAAAAACACTTGATATGGTTTGGGAAGAACTTGGAGAAAGATTTGGCTATCATGAAGATAGATGTTACTCCATTATGTTTGAAGGTAGTGAAGGGGCTAATACGATGAATAAGCTCATGACTGGATTAAGAAATAATCCATTTGTCTTAATTAATGGACATAAACCAGTCAAAGTTAGCGACTATCAATTATCTATTACAGTCACTGATAAAGGAGCAAAATCTCCAATTGATTTACCAAAAAGCAATGTTATTAAATTGTATTATGAAGATGGCACCACAATTGCGGTTAGACCAAGCGGCACTGAAGCAAAAGTGAAATTCTATATTGGAGTTGTTGCTTCTTCTTTGAAAGAAGCAGAAGCTAAACCAGAACAGTTATATAATCTGCTTAAACAAGCACTTAATATAAAATAACTTCATAGGAGGATTTAACTATTAATAAATCAAGTAAAAATTGATTTGTATGACAAAAACAGTTCTCTTTGCGGAACTTTCTCTTAAATCCTAAAAATATTTAGGAACTAATTAACAATTGATAAGTCGAAATCGATGTGTTCGGTTTCTAACTTATAGATGATTCTCACAAGTTTCCTGGCAACATGCGAGATGGCAACTCTGTGGGTCTTACCTTCATCCCTCTTCTTCCTATAATAGGTATAGAAAGCAGGATTATATATCAAAATAGATTCTGAGCAGTTCATGAGGACCCTGCGCAGAACTACCGAACCCTTCTTGTTCATCCTTCCTTTATATTCTTGAGTCCCAGATTGGTAAATCCTTGGATCTAGACCAGCAAAGGCAAGAAGTTTATTGGGGTTATCAAAACGAGAAATGTCCTCAATCTCTGCGATGATACTTGCAGCGGATACCTCCCCAATTCCTAAAATAGTTGGAATATGGGAATTGATCTTTGACATTATTGTAGTTATCTCGTTTTCTACAGATGAAATCTCTTCTTGAAGAGTGTCATAAACTCTTAACAAAGATTTGATTTCAAACAAATCGGTTTCATAAGAAAAACCAACCGTATTCTTAGCGAGTTCTCTTAACTTGGCGAACTTAGCAACAGAAAAATGACCATGTGATTCTTTGCGGATATTCTCATAAGATTGAATGTTAATATTCATGATCTTGCTAGGAATAGCGTAGTTATGAAGAATGTGCATGGCTGTCTTACTCTTGATATTTCCTTTGATGAATTCTTTGAATTCAGGAAAGGTTCTATCTAAGAAATTGGTTATTCTTATTAAATATTTCGTTCTTTCATTGATGAGATCAAAATGTCTCTTACA
>DEJH01000048.1:0-1468 GCA_002353275.1 Caryophanales bacterium UBA2753
TATTTTCAAATTACAATTATTTTTACTCAAATCTAAACTTTTTAAAGTATTATTTTCTAATTGCTTATTATAGTCACTAAAGATTCCTAAAATTTTAGCAAATGATTTCATATTATTTATTTTATTCCCGAAAAGTCTTATAGATTTTAAACTTTTATTTTCTTTCAGCATTTCATATAAGATATTTATATCTTCATCATTGTTGCCTATCTCACAATTAATTAAAAATAATTCTTCTAATTTACTTTTAGCTACACTTTTCATAAATTTTTCATAATAATTAATAAAGGTATTATTATAATTATATTCATAAGGAAAAGTTGATATCAAATTTTTACTTAGAATTAACTTTTTTAAAGGACATTTTTCTTTTATAATTAAATCTCCTAGTTCAGATAGGCATTCTTCATTTTTAATATCATTATTAATTTTATCTAAACAAGGAATAATTTTTTGTTCATAAGAATAAAAATCAAAATAAAAAGTTTGATAAAATTTAATTTTATTAAAATTAAAAGATTTCGTCGATGAATATATGGGAGTGAAACTTAACTCCCTTGATGCATTAATCCAAATACAATAATAAAATACACTGATAATAGGTTGACAAGATACATAACAAATCATATACTTTTTCCTGCAGTTTTTTGGAGGTTTATCACATGAGTGATTTTAGTTTTGATAAAGTATGTAGTCATTTAATTTCATCTGGTTATTATTACCAAGGAAGTGAGATTTATGGTGGCTTATCAAATACATGGGATTATGGACCATTAGGTTCGGAAATTAAGAATAACATTCGTAGAATGTGGTGGAAAAAATTTGTTCAAGAAAGCCCAACTAACGTCGGTATTGACGCTGCTATTTTAATGAATCCAAAAGTTTGGGAAGCTACAGGACACGTTCAAACATTTAATGATCCTTTAATCGACTGTAAAAAATGTAAACAACGTTTTAGAGCAGATCAATTAATTGAACAAGCAGACCCATCTGCTCCAGTAACTTCTATGAACAACGATCAAATGATGGAATATATTCGTTCTCATCATATTGCTTGTCCAAATTGTGGAGCGGAAAATTTCACTGATATCCGTCAATTCAATATGATGTTTAAAACACATATTGGAGTCACAGAAGATAGTAAATCAACCGTCTATTTAAGACCAGAGACCGCTCAAGGGGTATTTGTTAACTTTAAAAACGTTATTCGTACAACAAGAAGAAAATTACCAATCGGTATCTGTAATACAGGAAAAGCTTTCCGCAATGAAATTACTCCAGGTCAAATGACTTTTAGAACACGTGAGTTTGATCAAATGGAAATGGAATTTTTCTGTAAGCCAGGAACCGACTTAGAATGGTTCGAACACTGGAAAAAGAAATGTTTAGAATTTGTTAATGATCTTGGAATTAAAAATGAAAATTTAAGATACAGAGATCATGACCCAGAAGAACTTGCTTTCTATTC
>DEJH01000048.1:1539-4599 GCA_002353275.1 Caryophanales bacterium UBA2753
GATTATGATTTAAAACGTCATATGAATTATAGTGGTGAGTCCTTGGAATATCTTGATCCAGAAACAAATGAAAAATACATTCCTTATTGTATTGAACCATCTGTTGGATTGGATCGACTTGTCTTAATGTGCTTATGCAATGCATATGACGAAGAACAAGTTGGTGAAAATGACACTCGTATCGTTATGCATTTAGCGCCAGCTCTTGCTCCAATTAAAGCAGCAGTTTTACCTTTAAGTAAAAAACTTGAAGAAAAAGCAAGAGAAGTTCAAACCATGTTATGTAAATATTTCGCAGTTCAATATGATGACACTGGTAGCATTGGTAAGAGATATCGTCGTCAAGACGCTGTTGGAACCCCATACTGTATTACAGTTGACTTCCATTCTCTTGAAGATAATGCTGTCACAATTAGAGATCGTGACACCATGAATCAAGTTAGATTACCAATTGAAGAACTTGTAAAATATCTTAGCGTCAAATTATTTTATTAGTATTAAATTAGTATAAAAATAGTAGGATTATAATTTTATTATATGTCATTTAATGGTTCAATCGCCGAAGATGTATTAAAACATGCTGATATCGTTAAAGTTATCGGTTCGTATTTAACATTAGTCAAACAAGGAAAGAATTACAAAGCTGTTTGTCCTTTTCATGATGACACTAATCCATCTTTAACTATTTCCCCAGAGAAGCAATTCTTTAAATGCTTTGTTTGTGGAACTGGCGGCAATGCCATAACGTTTGTTCAAAAATATGAACACATTTCTTTTCCAGAAGCAGTAAAGAAAGTTGCTGATATATGCGATTATCATCCTGAAGGTTTAGAAAAATATTCAAAACCTGTAAAAGTTGATGAGAGAAAACAAGAATTATTGAAATGTTTATATGATTTGAATTTATATTACCAATTTGCGATTAATACTCCAGAAGGAAAAGAAGGTCTTGATTATTTAGAATCAAGAAAACTTGATAATTCTTATCGTAGCAAATACAAACTTGGATATGCTCCAAAAGATGGAAAAGCTACAATTGAATTCTTGCTTAAAAAAGGACATTCCATCAAAACTATCGAAGATACTGGTATTGCTCGTATGGTTTCAGTTGGCAATTATCGCGATATGAATGAAGGCAGAGTTACATTTCCAATTTGTGACATTGATGGGAATGTAATTGGATTTAGTGCTCGTCGATTAGTGAACGACGATAGTGCCAAATACATGAATACGCCTGAAACATACCTGTTCCATAAAACAAATAACTTATATAACATCCACATCGCTAAAGATGCTGCAAAAATTAAAGGTTACATTTATGTATGCGAAGGTTTTATGGATGTATATGCCTTAAGTAAAATTGGAATTGACGCTGCAGTTGCCATAATGGGCACAGCCCTAACTAGCGAGCACATTCAAATACTCAGAAGTCTTAACGTAGAAATTCGTTTATGTCTAGATGGAGATCTTCCTGGACAATCTGCGATGATGAAAATTTGCAGAAATTTATCTCGTAGTGGTATCAACTATCGTGTGGTTGATAACCAAGGAAGTGATCGTGATCCAGATGAAATTCTTAATGAAGACGGCAAAGTTGCTTTGGAAGAATATTTAAACAAACTAGTTGGACCAACTGATTTTGCGCTTAATTATTATTTAAGAAGCAATCCTCTTAAGACTAACGAAGAAAAGAAAACTCTTATTAAAGAGTTCCTTCCGATTCTTGCCAAAATTAATAGTCAAATCGAACTTGATAATTATCTAAGGAAATTAGAGAAGATTACCGGGTTTGATGTCGAATCAATTCGCGATGTAGTGAAGAAGGCAAGAATGAACGTAGGAAGTGGAGAATCATTTAATAAAGCAGTTTTTCAAAATTTCCATCCTGAAAGAGAAGCCCTTCAGAAGCTCGTAACTGCTGAGCGTGAACTTTTATACCAAATGAGTCAAAGCAAGGCTGCTGTGGACTTTTATGAGCAAAAGATCGGTGGTTTCTATGATGATGTCTACCGTGCAATTGCAAATTACATGGTTGAATATGCCGAAACTCATGAAAATATGGATTTAAATGGAGTGATGGTTCTCGTTGAGGAAAACAATCTAAGTAATAAAGATGAAATTTTGGATGATTTGACATCGTTAGTGAGTGAAACTCATCCAAAAAATTGTAGTGAACAGCTCTTAGAAAACTTGTTAGACACTATAAACGATGAGAAAAGTCGGATAACTAATGAAGATATCTTAGCTGAATCGCTTGAAGGAAAAAGTGAAATTGAAAAAGCTCGAATAATTGCTGAATTCCGTAGAAGAGAAATGGCAAAAAAGAAATAAATATTTGGAAGAAATTGTTGAAGGGAGAGTAACAATGGGAAGACCAAAGAAAAACGTAGAGGCCACAGTCAGCGCGCCTAAAAAGTCTGCTGCAAAAAAATCGACAAAGAAAAGAGACACCGAAACTTTAGCTACTTTAGCGGAGATTGAATCAAAGCTTCTTAAGAAAGCTAAAAATAATGGTAACTCATTAGACCAAAGCGATATCTATGATGCGCTTAATAATTATGAATTAGAAGACGACGTTGTTGATGACTTAATTGAATATTTTGCTAAGCAAAACATTGAAATTGTCACCGAAGATTCCGATGAGGAAGAAGATGAAGAAATTGATGATTCAGAATTCGATGAAAGCAAAATGTCAATGGATGAGGATGACACTGACTTTTATGAAACCGATGACGAAGCTGAAAGTGAAGAATTAGATTTTGATATCGATCATTTAGACGCTACAGTTGGTGGAGAAGTCAAAGTCAATGACTCGGTTAAGATTTATCTTAAAGAAATCGGTAAATACGAACTTCTTAAACCAGAAGAAGAGCCAATTTTAGCCGCACGTATTTTACAGGGTGATGAAGAAGCTAAACAAAGATTAATCAACGCTAACCTTAGGTTAGTTGTTAATATTGCTAAACATTATGTTGGCAGAGGCATGCTCTTCTTAGATTTGATTCAAGAAGGTAACCTTGGGCTTATGAAAGCGGTCGATAAATTTGACTACACTAAAGG
>DEJH01000048.1:4653-6647 GCA_002353275.1 Caryophanales bacterium UBA2753
CGTACTATTCGTATTCCAGTCCACATGGTCGAGACCATTAATAAGATGACACGTGTCCAAAGGCAATTAGTCCAAGATTTAGATCGTGATCCAACCGCTGAAGAGATTTCAGAAGCGATGGGTGGAGAATTATCCGCCAAACGAATTAGAGAGATTCAAAGAATCGCGCTTGAACCTGTCTCTTTTGAAACTCCAATTGGAGAAGAAGATGACTCCCACTTAATTGACTTTATCGAAGATAAAGATAATGAATCTCCAGTTGAATATACAACTAAAAAGTTATTAAAAGAAGAGTTAGATTCCATTCTTAAAGATTTAACTGACCGTGAAGAAAGAGTTCTTAGACTTAGATATGGTTTAGATGATAATCGACCAAGAACTCTTGAAGAAGTTGGTAAAGAATTTGGTGTCACAAGAGAAAGAATTCGTCAAATTGAAGCTAAAGCGATTAAGAAGCTCAAACACCCAACTAGAAGAAAGAAATTAGGAGATTATCGTAACTCATAATGAAATTATCTAAGAGATTACAATCCATTTATGATATGGTTCCTTCCGGCGTTGTTGCTGATGTTGGAAGTGACCACGGGAAATTGATAATTTCCTTATTTGAAAATGGTGTAATTTCTAAAGGTTATGCAATTGAAAATAAAAAAGGCCCATTCGCTAGATTAAAAAAAGCGATTGAGGAACGCCATTTAGAAAATGATGTTATCCCAATGTTTTCAGATGGAATAAGCGAACTTCCAGAAGATGTAAACACAGTTGTTATCGCTGGGATGGGTGGATTTAATATCATTGATATTTTAAAAAAGAATCGTCGCAAACTTAAGAATGTTAAAACGATTATTGTTGATGCTCATAACGCAATCCCTGAATTAAGAAAACAAGTGTGCAAAATGGGTTATATTATCACTGATGAAGACATAGTCTTCGAAGATAATATTTATTATGAAATCATTAAGTTTATCGTTGGTGAGGTAGCTTTTCTTGATGAACCAGATATAGAATTTGGACCAATTTTAAGAAATGAAAAATCAATCACATTCATCGATAAATATAATTCACGAATTAAAGAAATTGATGTTTTATTAGCTACACACAAGATTCCTGAAGCCAAAAGCAAAGAATTGAATTGTGAAAAAGAACGAATTAGATCAATCTTATGAAAACAAAAATATTGTTAGCTAAACTTGCTAAACGCTTTCCTAAACGCCTTGCCAAAATGAATCACGATTTTGTTGGTTTGATGGTAGGCAAACTTCCAAATGAAGTGAACAAAATTGTTTTATGTTTAGACTGTGATTGGGAAATCTTTGATAAAATCAAAGAAATACATCCAGATCTCGTTTTAACTCACCATCCTCTTATTTATGGATATCGAAGCAAAGTATTTAAAAGAGATCCATCTAAAAAAGAATTATGTGAAGCTTTAGAAAAAGAACAAATATCTGTTTATAGCATGCACACCAATTTTGATTGCGGAATAGGTGGAATGAATGATTCTTTAGCGGAAGCATTATGTTTACATAATGTCGAAATAGTTCCAAACACCGATATGATGAGAGGTGGAGAACTCGAGAAGGAAATGGATGTAAAAGAATTCGCTCAATACGCTAATAAGTGTCTAAATGTAAATTATTCTTTATTAATAAATAAAGGAAATAAGAAAATAAAGAGAGTTGCTATTGTCGGTGGAGCTGGAAGTGGATGGTGGACCTTAGCCAAAGATGCTGGCTATGATATCTATATTTCTGGTGATGCTCCACATCACGTAAGAAGAGAAATAGTCAATGGTGGTTATAATTATTTAGATATGCCTCACGAAATTGAAAAGATATTCATGCCGTCTATGAAAAAAATCATCAATGAAATTGATGATTCAGTTGAAATAATTATCATTGATCACGAAAAAGAACCGGAACCAATTATAGTGAAATGAGATAATTGAAGATCTCATCAACTACATATTGCGGAGTAGAAGCCCCTGATCCCAG
>DEJH01000093.1:0-547 GCA_002353275.1 Caryophanales bacterium UBA2753
ATTAAGTATCACACAACAGCTAATTCTGATATGTCGGACATTGCAAAAATTATTTATTGCGCTGATAAAATAGAACCTACACGTGGTTTTGACTCAAAATCCTTAATAAATTCAATGAAATGTAGTTTAACAAAAGGATTTAAAGATGTCATGACATCAAATATTGAATATTATGATCGTTACGGAATCGATTACAAGAATCCATTAACAGTAGCGTGCCTTAAACAATATTATTATTAAAAGCAGAAGAGCATTTTAAAGAGGATGTTAATAACAACATCTTTTTTTCTTTCTATACATTACTTCGTATAATTTCTATTATGTTAACTTTTAATAATAAAAACAAGATTTAATCAAGAAAAAATAAGGTAATAACCAAATTTATTAAAATTAAAAACCCGAACATTCGGGCTCTTTTATCCACAAATTAGTATACTTATCCACCTACTAAAAAACTACTAATTGTGGATTCACTACTTCAATGTTATCTTTTTGTCTGATATCAAAAGCTCACCATTTGACTGCATTTTATATAGGGTTCTACTTA
>DEJH01000093.1:574-6455 GCA_002353275.1 Caryophanales bacterium UBA2753
AATGTAAGATAATATTTAATTCTCTCTTTAGCGCTATCAATGGTTAATAATTTGATCTTGAAATTAAGTGACTTACTGAAGTCTGATTGTTCTTTCAAAAATGTTTCCAAGAACTCTTGATCACTTGATAAAGCTTTGAGCAAATTCTCTTTTGTGATGAAGGCAATCTCGCTATCTTCCTGAGCGACGACGTCTCCTCGATAAAATGGGTTTGAGGAAAAAATGAGGTTGTTACCAAACATCTGTCCTTTGTTGATAACGTTATAAATTATCTCTTTGCCATCATCAAGATAAGAAACAATGTTGATTTTGCCACTTAATACAATTCCGACCTTTGTGCAAGAATCTCCTTCAAAAAATAGAGTTGTATTCTTCTTGGCACTTATTACTACATGGATAATGGAGCTATTTTTAGTTACTTTTTTAACAATTTCGTTCATATTCGTGATTTGAATCACATATATAATATATTTCTTTATATAGAATATCAACCGAGGAAACTAATATGAAAAATAAAATATTTTTATTGCCAGTCATGCTTGTTGGTTTAGTTGGCTGCAACAAGAACAATGAACCAACCACATATCAATTTGATTACATCTTTACAGCACAACCAGTTGTCTCTGCTACTAACTCCACCATTTTCAAAAATGTTCAAGATGATTTCTTGGTGAAAAGTGAAGGAAAGAGAATCATTCAAGCTTCTATTTTTATTAATAAAAATACAGATAAAGATAAGGCTGCTTTATTCCTTGAAAGTATTAAGTCTGATATTGAATTAGGCATTGCTACACCATCGCTTATCAAAACTGGAATCGAACAAGCCGGATCCGCTCAAGAGCAACAAGGAAAATATGGTGTTCCAGGAGCAATGGCCTTTAAAGTCACTAATTCTGGTAATGGATTCTCTCTTGGATTCAATTATTCAAATACCATCAAAGAAGAAACTTCGTCATTTGCCCATTTATTAAATCCAGCCTTAGGAACATTAACGGATGATCATATCTTCACTCACACGATCGAGGATAATACTAAACCATTTAGCGATTTAAAAATTTTAGCTCCAACAGGCGCTCCTTCAGTTGCCTTTTATAAGTATGCTACAAATTCTAATTTTGAGACCACTAGTAATCCTCAAACTGGATTAATTCCAATGTTTGCTCAAAATAATTATGATGTCATCGTCGCTCCAACTCATGGAGGATTAATGCAAGTCATTAATAAGAGTGCCAACTATCAAATTGCTGCATCTATTACCTTTGGTAATATGTATATCGTTTCTATGGGCACTGATAGTGATAACGAACTTAACGCTGGGGACCGTGTCTTATATTTCCAAAAGACAGATCTACCAGGAAAAGTGTTCAACTATCTCTATGGTGATTTAGAGTTATCAACTTATGATGTAGCTAGTGCTGCTGATACCAAAAACATCATTGAAAATCACGGAGTACTTAGACCTTAATCATGAAAAAGATTAGGAGCATCCTTCTTAATAAATATTTCTTATCAATAGTAGGAATCGCTCTATTCTTTTTGATTTGGGTTATTGTCTACCTGATCGCAGGGAAAAATAACTCCATCTTCCCTGAACCAATCGAGACTTTTAATGAGATGTTTATCTATTTAGGAGACTCCTATACATATAAATGTATCTGGGGTTCTTTTCAAAGGATGCTCATTGGTTTTTCTATTTCCACTATTTTGGCGATTATTTTAGGAGTTGTTGTTGGTAATTATAAAAGAATGAAATATGTCTTTAATCCAACGATGGTTGCTTTAAAAGCAATCCCCACTGCTGCTTTAACATTCTTATTTTTAGTTTTAGCAGGTTTAAGAAACGCTCCGATATATATTGTTGGAGTAATTGTTTTCCCAATTGTTTATGAATCTACTGTAAGTGGATATAGTCAAATCGATCAATATGTCTTAATGTCCACTCGAGTTGATGGTGCTTCTTCTTTTATAAGTAATATCAAAGTGAAGTTCCCACTAGCGTTACCAACCATTTCTTTAGGTTTGATATCAAGTTTTGCTCTTTCTTTTAAAATTGAAATTATGGCGGAAGTAATCTCCGGTTCATCAAGTTATGGATTAGGTAGAGCAATTCAAAACGCTTATATCAATTCATCTAATGGAATGGTCCCTACTTTTGCTTATTCTTTAATCGCAATTATTGTCATGCTTTTAGTAACTTTTTTGTTGGATTTACTGAAAAAGTTATTGAAATTAAAGAAATAAATTCAAATTAAATATTTTGATACAATCAATATATTTTTGATAATTCAACTATTGGTTGAGTTATTTTTTATTCAATTCAACGAATTAGTTATACAATTTTATAGTTGAGACTATTATCTTAAAGTCATGGATAGGAGGAAAAGTGATTATGGAAGAATCATTTGGACAAAGATTATCAAGATTAAGAAAAGAAAAAGGATTGACTCAAGAAGACATCGCTAAAAGAATTGTAATCTCACCTCAAGCGGTCTCAAAATGGGAAAACGATCTCTCTTCTCCAGACATTCTTGTTTTATCTTCTTTAGCGGATATCCTAGATGTTTCTATCGATGAACTATTAGGAAGAGAAGAACATAATAATAAAGATAATAAAGAAGATACAGTAGAAGCAGAAGATGTTGATCAAGAAGTAGTTAACGAAAAAGCTGGCATCACTATTGATAAAAATGGAGTTCATGTTGAAACTCAAAGTGGAAGTTATGTCCACGTTGATAAAAGTGGAATCCACGTTAACAACGCAAATAACGGCAAAACCTATGAAATTAACGAAGATGATGTAATCATCGAAGGTGAAAGTCTTAAAGAGAAGCATAAAAAGGAAAAGATGAGAAAAGCTCAAAAATGGATTCCAGCAGGAACGATCTTCGGATTATCTTTAATTGGATATCTAGTTATGGGTTTGTTATGGAAAGAGCAAAACATGGGTTGGATGTCTGGTTGGACATTAATTCTATTTGCTATTTCAATCGATTCAATTTTTGAAGCGATTGCCAAAAGAAGATTCTGTACATTTGCTTACCCAATCTTTATAGTTGCTGCTTATTGCTTATTAAGCTATCTAGGTTGGTATTTCCATTTCCAAAGTTGGGAATATTGGTGGTTTTTATTTATTACCATTCCGGTTTATTACATTATCTTTGGACCAATCGATAATCGAATCGCAAAAAAAGACGAGGATTAATTCCTCGCCTTTTAATTATTAATAATTAACGTTCGTCAACTAATAATTCTTGGATTGGTTTTCCAACTAAATTAGATGGTTTTTGAAGGTTGAAGTTTGCTAAGACTGTTGCTCCTATATCACCAAATGATTCTCTTTCTTCAAGATATCTTCCATTTTTAATCGATGGAGAATACATGAGTAGAGGAATCTTTTCTCTTGTGTGATCAGTTCCTGGCCAAGTTGGATCATTTCCGTGATCAGCAGTGATGATTAACAAATCATCTTCGTGCATCTTATCGATAAATTCTCCGACGCGTTTATCAAATCTTTCTAAACATTCACCATAACCGATAGGATTGCGTCTATGACCGTATTCACTATCGAATTCCACTAAATTAACAAAGCATAGACCGGTGAAATCAACTTCAGTCAATTCTTTAATCGTTTTATCCATTCCGTCTTCGTTTGAGATGGTTTTTTGTGTTTTAACTACACCATATCCATCAAAGATGTCTCCGATTTTACCAACACAGTTAGTCATGAAGCCATTTTCTTGAAGGACATTCATTACGGTTGGAAGAGTTGGTTTAAGCGCTAAATCGTGTCGATTTGATGTACGTTTGAAACTATCTTTATCTTTTCCAATAAATGGGCGAGCAATAATTCTACCGACCATCCATTCTGGTTTCATACAAATTTCACGAGCGATTTCACAGCAACGATATAATTCTTCTACTCCAGTTACTTCTTCATGAGCAGCGATTTGTAAAACAGAATCACTTGAAGTATAAACAATTAAAGAATTATCTCTCATTTGTTCTTCACCAAGTTCTTTTAAGATTTCGGTTCCACTAGCGGATTTATTTCCAATAACTTTATGTCCGGTCTTCTTTTCTAATAAATCAATCAATTCCTTAGGAAAACCAGTATCTGTAAAAGTCTTAAATGGGACTTGGGTATTAATACCCATCATCTCCCAGTGACCTGTCATTGTGTCTTTTCCGTTACTCATTTCTCTAGCGCGAGCGACATAAGAATGTGGGTGATTAACAACACTTGTTCCTTTAATATCTGCTAAATCGCCAATACCAATCATATTCATATTTGGGATATTTAATCCGTTAGGCATTTTTTCAGCGATATGGACAAAAGTATTGCTTCCTACATCATTACTATCACCATTAAAAAACTTATCAGCGTCTGGTTCATATCCGATACCAGCTGAATCAGCTACAATTACAAAAATTCTTTTATATGGGAATGTCATTTTTTTGATTCCTTTCAGCAACAATAGTATATACTATTTTTCTTTCATGAACAAATCATATGCACTAATAATTCGCTTAGTGGAAATGTGGGTATAAATCTGGGTTGTGGCGATGTTAGTGTGCCCTAACATTTCTTGCACCGCTCTTAGTTCTGCTCCTCCTTCTAGTAAGTGAGTTGCAAAACAATGTCTTAAGGTGTGAGGAGAGATTGGCTTATCAATTCCAACACTTTCAGCGTATTTCCTAATTTGCTTAAAGAAATAGACTCTAGAAATCGGCTCACCACTACGATTTAAAAATAAATAAGGCGAATCTTTCCCGTGTAATTTATCACGTGCTTCATTTAGATATTTAACGACATATTCCTCGGCAAAATCTCCAAGAGGCACTTTCCTTTCTTTAGCGCCTTTACCATAAATGGTAACAATATGCTTATTTAGATTAATATTTTTCTTTTGCAAAGATAAAAGTTCGCTTACTCTAAGCCCACAAGCGTACATTAACTCTAACATTGCTTTATCTCTTATCCCACTTGGCGTTTCCAAATTTGGAGCGTTTAATAGATCTTCCACTTCTTCAATCGATAAACAGTTAGGTAATCTACTCTCTTTTTTAGGAGGATCTACTTCTGGAACATCACCTTCAAAATATCCATCTTTCTTCAAAAATGCGTAGAAATTTTTAATTGAAGATGTTCTTCTTAAAATGCTTGATGCTTTTCTTCCATTAGAAAATTGATAAGCAATAAAAGAATTTAAATCATAAGTTGATAAGTCACTTACTTCTTTTTTGTCTTTAAAGAATTCAAAAAATATCTTTAAATCTTCTTTATATGATTCAACGGTTGTTATTGATAAACCCTTTTCCACAAAGAGATATTGAACATATAAATCAATCGCGTCTTTTATTTCCATGTCCTTTGACCTCGCTTGCTCTTTTTAATGGTTTACCATTAAGTTTTCGATTTAATTCATTGATAAGAAGTTTAGTCTCACTTTCTTCTTCATGTTTTTCATAATCGAAAAATGTCATCTGCACCTTCATTTCTTGAACATCAGATAAATTTTGAAGAGTTAAACCAACCGCTCTAACGGTCATATCTAAAAAATTCTTTTCATATAACTTAATCGCTTGACTATAAATCTCTTTCATTTCGTTAGTCTTGTTATTAAAAGTAATCGATTTATTGTGTGCTTGATAGTCGGTGTCCTTGACCATGATTTGAATTGTGTTACCAATTCGATGCTCCTTTTTCGCTCTTTCACTCACTTCGGTAGCAAGCATTTCAAAAGTTGATCTTATCGTTTCGTAATTATTTGTGTCTTCTTTTAAAGTGGTTGAATTACCAATCGATTTAGGATCTTCACTTTCCAAATAGATTTGATCACTTCCATATCCTTTAATCCACTTTTCAAGTTCAGTAGAAAAT
>DEJH01000013.1 GCA_002353275.1 Caryophanales bacterium UBA2753
AAAATTTTTTTAATATTTTTTATGCGTCAACTTTGACGATTTCAATTTTATAGGTTTTCTTAGCTTTGACTTCGACAACATCTCCAACGGATTTTCCGATAAGAGCTTCACCTAATGGGCAAGCGTTAGAAATCTTTTTGTTGAATGGATCGCTTTCAACGGTACCAACAATCATGTATTTTTCTTCTTTGCCGTTTTCTAAGAATCTAATTGTTACATTACTTCCTAAAGCAACCTTACCTTCTTTTCTTTTTGAAGATTTTTCTTCATCGATTAATTCGTAGTTAGAAAGGATGTCTTCAATTTCTTTAATTCTTCCTTCAACTTCTGCTTGTCTATTTCTTGCTGCATCATAGTCAGCGTTTTCACTTAAGTCACCTTGAGCACGAGCTTCTGCTAATTGTTTTTTAACTTCTTCTCTAACATCATCAATTAAATGTCTAAGTTCTTTTTCAAGTTCATTTTTACCAACTTTTGTTAATTTAATTTTATCGGACATGGTTAATACCTCTTTTTAATCAAGCGTTATTATAGCAATAACGAAATAAGTATTCCACAAATAATTTAGTAAATAGAAATTACTGCTCCTATTAACTCTTTCAATAATATATAATTGAAACACTGATGAAAAAAGACGGACGCTTATTTAGATTATTAACATTATTCTTAACTTTCTTAAAAGTTGGGGCTCTCACCTTTGGCGGAGGATATGCAATGATTCCTATCATTCAAAATGAAGTCACCAAAAAAAGAAAGTGGATTACTGACGCTGAAATCTTAGACATTATTGTCATTAGCGAAACTACTCCTGGTCCAATTGCAGTTAATACCGCAACTTATGTTGGATATAAAGTTAATGGAATCTTAGGAAGTATATTTGCAACTTTTGGGTTAGCGCTTCCTTCTTTCGTCATTATTTTTGTCATTTCTTATTTTTATAAGGACTTTATGCAGTGGCAAATCATTCAAGCTGCTTTTAAAGGATTGAAAGTCGGAGTCATAATTTTATTAATTAACGCAGTAATTAAGCTTAAGAAGAACGTTAAATTTGATTTAATCTCCATAATTCTATTTATTCTAACTTTAGCTATTATGATTTTATCGACGATTTTTGATTTTGGATTTAAATATCTATCCCTTTGCTTAATCCTTTTTGGATTATTAATTGGAATAGTATTAACCGCTTTAAGCAAAAAGAAGGAGATGAAGAAATGATTTTCTTTGAACTCTTTTATACCTTCTTCTTGATCGGTTTATTCACCTTTGGTGGAGGTTACGCAATGATTCCAATGATTCAAGAGCAAGTCGTTGGAAAAGGTTGGTTAGAAAGTGAAGCTTTAACTGACTTTATCGCAATTAGTGAAGTTACTCCTGGTCCTTTCGCTTTAAATATTTCAACTTTTGTCGGTAATAGCGTAGCTGGTCCTTTCGGAGCAGTTTGTTCCACAATCGGAGTTATTCTCCCTTCTTTAATTATTATCATCATTGTTGCAATGATTATGAATAAGTTCCTTAAGAATCGTTTTGTTCAAGGAGCCTTAAATGGAGTTAAACCAATTGTTTTATCTTTGATTTTATCAACCGCTATACTTTTGTTTGTCAAAGTTATCTTCTTTAATGGACAATCAATCAAGAGTGAATTCGTCTTTGATTTAAAGAGTTTTACTCTTCTCATTACTTTAGTAATGTTCTTAATCATTTATAAGAAAGTAAATAAAAAGAGCCTTAACCCAATTGTGTTATTAGGATTATCGGCTCTATTAGGAATAATTCTATTTATCTAATTATTTGTCTGAGAAGTTTTCTTCATTAAAAGCATTGAAGACTTCTTCGACTTCTTCATATTCTTCATCGCTTTCAATTTCAAATAATTCACCGTTATCGTTATATTCCATTGCGATTACATCGTCTGGTTTATCTTTTTCATATAAGAAAACATATTTCTTTTTTCTTTCATCATGTTCATAAGTGAAAAGAATTTCCATCACTCTTTGATTGCCGTTTTCATCCATGATTGTAATTTGTTTTTCGTCCATTAATTCCATAAACCTATTTTCCTTTCATTCTTAAGAAGAAATCTAATATTTCACATGCCGCTAATCGATCAACAGTCTCTTTATGTTTTTTTGATGAAACATTCATTTCGTATAATGTCTTATGAGCAGAGATACTAGTCATTCTTTCATCCTGAAGTTCAATATTTAAAGTTGAATCTTCTTTTAACAAATCATCTTTAAATTTGATTGAAGACTCCGCTCTCCATCCAAGGGAACCATCCATATTAATTGGTAAACCAATTACAATATTTTTGATTCCGGTTTGTTTGACCACTTCATGGACACGATTACGAGCTTGAGAGTAAGCTTCTTTCTGAAATCTAAATGTCTCTAATCCATGAACAAAACCTAAAGAATCACTAGTAGCGATTCCTAAAGTCACAGTTCCTAAATCTAAGCCAATGTATTTATCCATTACTTGATTAAATCCTTTGCAACTTTTAAGGCTTCTTCAACTTTGGAAGCGTCTTTTCCGGCTCCACTAGCGAAGTCTGGTCTACCTCCACCGGAGGCACCTAATACGTTAGCGACACTTCTCACAATGTCTCCTGCTTTATTAGTTTTTAACGCGTTACCATTTACACTACAAACAACTGATAAAGAAGCGCCATCATTACCGATAAGAACAACAACAGAATTTGGATGAGATACTTTAAGTTTGTCAATTAAGGAAACTATTGCGTTTCTATTATTATCTTTAAGATATTTTACTAAAACTTCATTTTCACCAACTTTAACAAATTCAGAGTTAATTGAGTTAGCTTCACTACTAGCTAATTTGCTGTTTAATGAATCAACTGTTTTCTTCAATTCAGCCTTTTCATTAAGTAAAGTATTAATTCTAGTTGAGACTTCACTAATGCTACTTGCACTTAATAAATTTCTTGCTTGGTTCAACATATTTTCACGTTTTTTAAGTAATTCATATGCTCCGATAGAGGTACGAGCAACAATTCTACGAACTCCACTAGCAACACTTTCTTCACTTTCAATCACAAATACCCCAATATCTTGGGTATTACTAACGTGAGTACCGCCACAGAATTCTTTGCTAACTTCACCAAAACAAACGACTCTAACGACGTCACCATATTTATCATCAAACAAGGCTTTTGCGCCAATCTTCTTTGCTTCATCAATCGAAAGGACTTTAGTCTCTTCTGGGATTGCTTCACTAATCCAGCGATTAACCTTTCTTTCAACTTCAGCAATTTCTTCTTCTTTCATCTTTTCAAAGTGAGAAAAGTCAAAATGGATATAATCAGAACAAACGTAGCTACCTTTTTGAGCAACGTGAGATCCAAGCACTTCAGTTAACGCACTTTGTAATAAGTGAACTGAAGAATGGTTTCTAGTAATAAGTTTACGATTAAGTTTATTAATTGAGAGATGAACTTTGTCACCTAACTTAATTTCTCCATATAAAACTGAAACATGATGAAGGTGTTGCTTGTTTGGAGCTTTATTTACGCTAGAAACACGCGCTTCCATATTTTCATTTTTAATTTCGCCAACATCAGAGACTTGTCCACCGCTTTCAGCATAAAATGGAGTTTCCTTTACGATAATATCTCCTTCTCCAGATAATGAATCAGCTTTCACTCCATCAACAAAAATACCAATGACTTCACTATCTATTTCAGTGGCTTCATAATTAAATTTACTTTCTAAAGTAAAGTTCATTAAATCAATTGACTGTTTATTCATTGATTGAAGATCACCACGAGCGGCTCTTGCTCTTTCTTTTTGTTTATTCATTTCTTCGTTGAATTCATCAACATCAACTTTGACGCCATTTTCTTTACAGATTTCCAAAGTTAATTCTTTAGGGAATCCGAATGTATCATAAAGTTTAAACATGTCTTTACCAGATAACGTTTTACTTTCTTTAATTAAGTCATTTAATAAAGACTCGCCATTAGACAATGTTTTAATAAATTTCTCTTCTTCAGCGATGACAAGTTTCTTAATATAGTCTTTCTTTTCCACTAAATAAGGATAGAAATCCTTCATCATTTCCACAACTACATCAACTAGTTGATATAAGAATGGTTTATTGATTCCTAATACTCTTCCATAACGTTCAGCTCTTCTTAATAATCTTCTTAAGACATAGCCTCTTCCTTCATTAGAGAAGACTTCTCCATCAGCGGTTGCGAAAGTAACAGTTCTAATATGGTCAGCAATAATTCTAAAAGCAGTTTTGTTACTGTCATATTTTTTACCACATATTTCTTGAGTTTTAGCAATTACTGGCCAGAATAAATCGGTTTCATAAACTGTATCGGTGTCTTGAAGAACAACCGCGAATCTTTCTAAGCCTGCTCCAGTATCGATGTTTTTACTTGGGAGTTCTTTATATTCGCTTCTTTTCTTACCTGGTTCACTATTAAACTGAGAGAAAACAATGTTCCAAATTTCAACAAAGCGGAAGTTTGGTAAATCATCTTCAAGAAGTTTTAATCCGATATGATCTGGGTCATATTTTTCTCCACGATCAAAATGGACTTCAGTGTCTGGTCCACAAGGACCTTCTCCAATTTCCCAGAAATTATCTTCCTTTTTGATTAAATGGCTTTCTTCAATTCCATTGTCCATCCAACATTTTTTAGTTTCTAAATCATCTGGATGATAAGTGACATATATTTTTTCCTTTGGAAAGCCAAAATATTTATCGCTAAAAAGCATTTCGACTGCCCAAGCAATAACTTCTTTACGGAAATAATCACCGATAGAGAAATTACCAAGCATTTCAAAGAATGTTAAATGGGTTGCATCTCCAACATTTTCAATATCATTAGTTCTAATTGATTTTTGAGCGTTTGTAATTCTTCTAGAAGCAGGAATTTCTCTTCCATCAAAATATTTCTTTAAAGCTGCTACCCCAGCGTTAATCCAGAGTAAAGTTGGATCATTTACAGGGATTAATGAGGCGCTTGGTTCAATGTGATGTCCTTTACTTTCAAAGAATTTAAGCCATGTGTTTCTAATCTCATTACCGGTCATTTTTTTCATAAAATTTCCTCCAAATATAATAAAACGTTCCTAGTTAGGAACGAACTTTGCCGCGATACCATCCTATTTCCTATCCATATTGGGATAGACTCTTATTTATAGTTATCTCGTTAACTTAACGGTGGCATTACCCACGTGACAGGGAGTGGCCCATTTATCTTCTATTACGTTATTCCAGCCTTGTAACGTTTCTCTAGAAATAGAAAGGATAAATTTCTTTCCCTCAACTCCACTAATATACAATATTAACTATTTAATTATCAATATTAAATTCATCTAAAAAGACACCTTCAATTGAAAGTGTCTTTAAATAAATGATGATTATTCCTTAGCAAAGGCTTCTTTGCCCATTCCACACCAAGGACATACATATGAGTCTGGTAAATCCTCAAATTTGGTTCCTGGAGCGATGCCATTATCTGGATCTCCGACTTCTTCGTCGTAAACAAATCCACAGGCTGTACAAACGTATTTCATCCTTTTTTTTCTCCTTATTTATTTGATTGGTTCAAAGTCAGCAGCACCATGTTTACATAATGGGCAGACGAAATCTTCTGGAAGCTCATCTCCTTCATAAACATAGCCACAAACTTTACAAACATATCCTTTTTTCTTTTCGGTATTTGGTTTTGGTTTGACGTTAGCTTGATAATAGTTATAAGTCATGGTCTCAACGTTATTGATAATTTTACTTTCACTAACAGTGCAAATAAACATACCATGAGTTCCTAAATCAACATAGTTTTCAACCTTTAAAGAAATAAAGGCGTTGATATATTTATCTAATACAGCAAGTCCATTTTCACTACGAATGATTTCCTTACCTTCAAATTTGTTTTTGTCTCTACCTGAGACAAAACCATATTCTTGGAAAATAGTAAATGGAGCTTCAATGTTTAAACAGTTAACGTTAAGGACACCAGTCTTTTTAATGATGTCATGAGAATAGTTAGCTTTATTAATATTGACCGCTACTCTTAAAGGAGTGTCAGTTAATTGAGAAACAGTATTCACAATTAAGGCGTTGTCTTTATTTCCATCTTTGGAAGTCACAACATATAAGCCATATCCAATTTTAAATAAGGCTTTTGGATCTAATTCTGGTTTCTTTTCTTCCTTGATTTCTTTATGAGCTTTATATTCTAAGCACATCGCTTCTGCTAAAGCAGAAATTTGCGCTTTATTCTCCTCAGTCATGCTTGAAAGAATTCTTACTTTTGGTTCAACAAATTCAATGTTTTTGCAGCCTGATAATTTATCTTGCATCACTTTAGCCGCTAATGGGGCCCAAGTGCCGTTTTCGATTAAACCAATTTTCTTGTTTTGGAAATTTCTTTCCACTAAATGACCAATAAATGTTTCCATCCATGGGAAAATACCAGCGTTATAAGTAGTTGTTGCTAAGATGATCTTGCCATATCTAAAAGCATCTTCAACGCATTCAGGCATATCTTCTCTAGCTAAATCATTACATGCGACTTTTGGACAGCCATTCTTTTTGAGTTCTTCGCAAAGGAATTCCACTGCTTTTTTAGTGTGGCCATATACTGAAGTATAAAAAATAGCAACACCTTCAGTTTCAGTCTTATATGAACTCCAGGTGTCATATTGTTTTAAATAATGACTTAAATCTCCATCAAGAATAGGTCCGTGAAGTGGGCAGATAATTTTAATATCTAATGTCGCCGCTTTCTTTAATAGCGCTTGAACTTGAGCGCCATATTTTCCAACGATGCCAATATAATATCGACGAGCTTCACAATCCCATCCTTCAGGATCTTCGACGTCGTTAGCGCCAAATTTGCCAAAGCCATCAGCAGAGAAAAGCACTTTATCATATCCATCATAAGTAACCATAACTTCTGGCCAGTGCACCATAGGTGCAAAAACGAATGTTAAAGTATGTTTTCCAGTATTTAAAGTATCGCCTTCATTAACGACGATTCTATTTTTTATTTCTTCGTGGAAGAATTGTTCCATCATCTTAAATGTTTTCGCGTTACCTAAAACTTTTGCGGATGGATATTCTTTTAAGAAGTTGATGATATTCGCTGAATGGTCTGGTTCCATATGTTGAACTACTAAGATGTCAGGTTTTCTAGCCCCTAGAACTTCTTTGATATTCGCTAACCATTCTTTGGTAAAGTGTTGGTCAACTGTGTCCATGACCACCACTAAATCATCAACAATGACATAAGAGTTATACGCCATTCCTAAAGGAACAACATATTGGCCTTCAAATAAATCTATTTGATGGTCATTAACCCCAACATAATAAATATCTTTTGTGACATTCTTCATAATTAGGCTCCTATCCAAGCATTAAGCTTGTCATCAATTTGATTTACTTCGCTCCCTTTACAAGCAAATCCTTTTTTAATTAATGCTCCTTTTAAAGAGCCTTTAAGTTCAAGTTCAGCTAAGCCTAACGCCCCTTCTTCGTTAGTGGCAAAAGGATAAACAGTCTTTCCAAGCCAAGAATGATCTTTTATAAAGCTAGCGACAATTCTAGGATAGGTTCTCCACCAGCAAGGGAAGCCTAAATAAATCACATCATATTCATCTAAAGATGAAAGTGGATTTTTATAAGCCACTCTTTCATTATATTGATCTTCAATTTTGCTTCTTTTTACACATTCCTCATAATTAGTTGGATATGGGATTTCTGGTTCTAATTTAAATAATTCACCACCAGTTTTAGCAGCGATTTTTTCCGCAACGATTTCTGTAAAACCTTTGGTGATTACTTCCATTTCGCCATTAACAGAATTCTCTCCAGTACGTGAGAAATATACAATTAATGTTTTCATAATAGTTAATTACCTCAACCACTATTATTACAAATTTATAATTTTTAATAAACAATAATTAATAATCTGATTGAACTTTAATAAATAGGCAAATAAAAAGTCTGATATTACTTAGAAAACGAATTAGCAAAAGGCAATGCTTTTATTAAGACAATATTCTCTATATTCTATTAAGGAAAGTTTGATTGCTAAATCAAATTTTGCATTAGGAATTTTGCTCCTATTATTTTTTTTATATAAATAAGCTTCATCAGGGGATATCACAATATATGTTTTGTTTTTACTAGCTTCTAGTCTATTTCCATCAAAATCAAAATATACATGTTTATTCTCACATATTAAAGAAAGGTGTTTAATCACAAAAATTACAAATTGATAGTCATTCCATAAGGAAGAATAATACGGAACAAAATTACTACTTGTAAAAAATATCTTATCAACACCAAATAAATCAGATAACTTACTTATTTGTAAATATGTTAATTTATCTTCTTGTTTTGCCTCTTTTAATAAGGACGATAAATAATTTCTATTTATGTCACATATTTTAGAAACCGAAAGAACACTATATTCGCTTTTTTCTAAAAGAATAGAAAACGCTGTTTTTGTAGAGATATCATTTCTCACTTTTTCAATTACTCTAAATTGAGCGACCTCATGATATAAAGGATATAAAGAAAGCATTTTTGATAAAGGATAAATTAGAAATAACTTTCTTAAAGGAATACATAAAGATATTGATATTGAAATATAACATTCTCCAGCGTAAACATAATCGTTCAAAAAATTCGGGGAATATTTTTTTTGGCTGGCTCTAAAAATATTTTTAGAGATAGTCACAATATCCTTAGATAAAAATGATTCAACATCATTATTTTCTAAAAAATCAAAAAAATTAGATTTCACAATTACATTAGATATTGAATCGCTATCTAATTCACACTGTAAATGTAAAAAGGAAAGAAGATATCCAAATTTATTTTTAATTTCATTAATGTTTACTGATTTCACGGATAATATCCCTCAAATATGTCTGGTTGACATTTCTCTTTCTTAATATTTGCTCATATTCCTTATTAGCGGTCTCTTCCACTATTTGATATTCATTTGAACTAGGAACAAATAAAGAATCAATAAATCTAATCTCATCAAAAGCTTTTTTACTAATTAAAACGTATTGAAGACCAAGTTTTCCTAATTCCATAGATTCTTTTAATAATTCTAAAGGTAAATCGTTATTTAAAAACGCTCGAGTATATTGATAATAAGAATCATCCGCACGATAGCCAACAATCATATCGACACCATTTAAATTAGGCAAAAAGTTTTTGATTAAAAAATCAATTTCTTCTTTCGAATTTGATTTAGTCTGTTGATCTATCCTATTAGCGCATAATAAGGCGATCCAAGTTAAGATATCTTTATCAGTTACGTGGTTGAGCCATAAAACATTCAATTTGTCCATATTAATGACATAGGAATTGATATATCCGCCTTCAGGATATTGACACGCCCACATACGAGCTATATCGAGTTCTTTACATAAATAAAAACCAGATCCATAGTCACAATCATTTCTTCCATAACCATAGATAGGCTTAATTATTTCTTTGTCTGAACCATGAAATAGTTTTTCCATGTCTCTATTATATCATTTGCACGATTTCATGCAACTTTTAGTTATGTTTTACTTATTTATATCGATTTATTGCACGTTTTCATGCAATATTTAGAAATTGGAGATATAGTAACAATTCGATATTTTCCCAAATAATCAAATAAATATTTGAAAGAAGATAGATTATCCCTTATATTTAATTCGTTCTTATTCCTTTTGAAGGTTGGACACTTAAGGAGAAGCTTATGAAAACAATGATTATGTTAAGCGCGATACCTGCGTCTGGGAAATCGACCTGGGCAAAAGAGTATCAAGCGACTCACCCAAACACTTATATTGTTAATAGTGATGAGGTAAGAATGGAAGTTACTCATGGAGATTTTCAAGACCACTCAAAACAAAAAGAAGTTTGGGAACTTTTTGAAAAAAGAATTCATGAATATGCCGCTAAAGGTGAAGATGTTACAGTTATTGTAGACGCTCTTAATGATGTTAACGCTGTAAGATTAAAATACTTATCCACTACTCCAGAATTCGATAAAAAGATTTTAGTCTTATTCCCAAATACCCTAGAAAAATCAAGAAAATATAACAACTTAAGAGAAGTCGCCTTACGAGTTCCTGATGATATATTAGTGGGCCTTGTTAATAAATTTGAAGCCCCTAGTCAAGAAGTCCTTGATCTAGTGGATGAAGTAATTGAAGTTAATTGGTAAGTCATAGACTTACCATTTTATTTTTATTCTTCGTCTCCAGTTGGGTTAATAACAGAATAACCGATATTAGTTAAGTGGTCCGCCACTCTTTCTAGTTCGCTAATTAAAGTGGCAAAGTCATCTGAAAGAGCCCCGTTACATTCATTCGCAGTCATTCGCTTATAATGGTTATCACTTAACTCTTTAGCAAGGACATCGCTTCTATCTTCTAATTCATGGAGTTTATCTAGTTTTTGATATTCTTCGTTTTTAAAGATGCCCATAGTTAAATCAGACATATCCATAATTAAATCAAAGAAAACATCTATCTCTTTAACGGCGACATTAGAGAATCTTAAATCACTTTCTTCTAATCTCTTAGAGTTTTCATAGAAGTTATAGGCATGGTCT
>DEJH01000022.1:0-20572 GCA_002353275.1 Caryophanales bacterium UBA2753
AAATTTTAAAAAAAATTAAAAAATCCACCTATTTATAAAGTGAGGGGACAATTTATATTTGGTCCCCCAGGAGGTATTTTTATGATCAAAATCTTGATTGGTGTGGTAATCGTCGCTATCGGCGTTATTACTACTCTTCTCGTCCTTGATCCAGCTAATGCTGCTAGTAGCGCCGGAAACGTTACTGAAGTGGCCCAGACATTTACTGTTGTGGTGGAAGGAGAAGTTTATGCTTCTGGTTCTTACACGATGAAAGACGGTGCTTTGATGTCTGATTTAATTGAAGCTGCAGGTGGATTAACTAGTAACGCTGATGAAAGAGCGTTCTATGAAGATGCTGTTCTTACTAAAGGAACAACTTATTTCATTGCTTCTAAGTATGATGTGAATGACTTATGTAGCACTAGTGAAGTTGAAAAAGTTAACGTTAATAGTGACGATGCTGAGACATTAACTCAAGTTAATGGCATTACTAGCGCATTAGCAAATTCGATTGTGACTTATCGTAGCGAAAATGGATTATTCTCAACTCTTGAGCAATTACAAGAAGTCTATGGAATTGGTCCATCAACATATCGCAAGATCCGTAATTATGTGATTTTACACGAGTGAGCCTCTTAATTTTATTCCTCTCTTTATTTGTTGGAATAAATATCAGATACTCATTAATTACTGGAATTATTGAATTCACTTTAATAATTCTTTATTTGGTTTATAAAAGGAACAAAAAACTAATTGTTATTTCTATATCGTTTATCTTGGTGGGTGTTGGTCTTTCTTTCATCAGACCTTCATTCACCAAAGAGAGATATAGTGGCTTTATTACAGAAGTTAAAGATAATTATTTTATTTTCTCTTCTTCTTTAGAAATGTTTTACGTTAAGGAAAATAATAATGATCGTGAAATCGGAGATTACGTTTCAATCAAAGGATATAAAAGCGAATTAGATTTCATCACTTTAGAATCTGGCTTTGATTTTAAAGAGTACTTAAATAGTAAAGGCATTTATAGCGAACTAAAAATAGAAGAAATAGAGGTTAAATTTTATAATCCGATTAAAATCCATAAGTTCAAGAAGGATTTTTTAAACAAATTTGATGAAAATTCCCGTGGAATAGTTGGCGCAATTCTTTTTGCCTCTAGTAAAGATAGTGATATTATCGAAATAAGTAGTGAACTACATTTAATGCGTCTTATTTCTAGTAGCACAATCTATCTGTCATTTTTCTTGATGCTAATTAGAAAAGGATTATCTTTTGTTATTAAAAAAGAGAATTGGTGTGATGCAATTTCTTTAATATTTTTCACTCCTTATTTAATTTTTACATTTCCAAAATTCCTGGTTATTAAGTTTTTGTTCTTGAAATGGATTTTGTGGATCAATAAATATCGGCTTAATAAAAGATTTAAATATTTAGAAGTTGTATCTGCTAGTGGAATATTTTTCTTATTAATCGATCCTCATTTAGCTTTGCAAGATGGTTTTATTCTGACTTATTTTATTCCGATTTCGTCTTTATTTTTTAGAGACACTTTTCGTTATAAACAAAAATGGAAGAATTATTTGGTTCTCAGTTTATTGATCTATGCTTCATTTCTCCCGTTTTCTATAAAATATTATTCAGAGATTTCAATTCTCACTATTCCGTTACAATTAATATTCACACCTTTATATGTGATTTTATTTATTTTTTCACTTCTCTCTATAATAGGCATCCCAATTTATAAAACGATTGGAGGCTATGTATCATTTTTAAATAATTCACTTCGATTTTTATCGCCGTCAATAGTTAAAATTCATGTTCCTCCATTTAATAATGTTGGAATATTAATTTATGAAATTATTTTCTTCATATTATTATTCTTTATTTCAATTAAGTTAAAGCCGATAACGCGAATTTTAGCTCCGATAATAACCATCTCTTTCTCTTTATATATTTCTCCAGTACTTTCATATATTAAAGACTATGTTAGTTTTATTAATGTAGGTCAAGGTGATTCGACTTTAATCAAATATAAAACATCGACTATTTTAATCGACACTGGTGGTAATAAATATCAAGATATCGCAAAAGAAGTCCTCATTCCTTATTTCAAAAAGAAGCAGATTTACAAAATTGATTTATTAATTACCACTCATGATGATTTTGATCATTCAGGTGCTCTTAATTCTTTAATTACAAATTTCACGGTAAATAATTACATCAATGATTATCGTCTTTTCCCTTATTCTTTAAACGGATTAATTTTGACTAATTACAATGTTTACCCCGAATTATGGAGAGAAGAAAATGATGAATCTCTTGTAATTGGATTTAATATAAATAATTTAAATTATTTAGTGATGGGTGACGCTCCTATAAAAATTGAAAGAGCGATTATGAAAGATAATAAATATATTCCTTGTGACATATTAAAGGTTGGTCATCATGGGTCTAAAACTTCTACTTCGGATGATTTTGTAAAATATTTATCACCTAAAGTTGGAGTTATATCATGTGGTAAAAACAATTATTATGGCCATCCTCATCAGGTGGTCATTGCAATTCTAAAAAAATATCATGTTGAGATTAAAAGAACAGATTTGGAATCAACAATAACTTTTTGAATAAATATATGAAAAAGTTATAATGATAAAGATGATATATTTTATTTACGGAAATCAAGGTCCAACTGTCAAATCTCAAATTCGTAAGATTGGCGAATCCTTTTTAAATGGTGAAAAACCTGATGATTTAAATTTTATTAAATTAGATGGGAATAACTTTTTAGTTCAAGACGCGATTGATGAATGTCAATATGTTGCGTTAGGTTACGAAAAGAAAGTGGTCTCGCTAGAGAATTGTTATTTCTTATTAAAACCAAAACCAAAAAATAAGCTCGATTCTGATCAAGATTATGATAAGCTTCTCTCATTTATTAAAAGTGGCGGGATAGAAGAATCGTTACTGATTCTATCAGTAACTTCATCTTCGATTGATGAAAAAAGTTCTTTAATCAAAGCATTAAAAGAAAAAGCTAAAGTAGTGGAGATTACCGATCCTGATGAAAAAGGATGGAATGAATACGTTAAGGCGATCGCCACTAAAAAAGGTATAAATATTGATCGAGACGCATTAACTGAACTCGCTAATAGAACGTCAGGAGACGTTGGTTTATTTACTAACTCATTAAAAGTTTTAACTTTATATACCGACCATATTCGCTACGAAGACGTTTGCTTGATGGTTACTAAACCATTAGAAGATAACGCCTTTATGCTTTTTAATTTATTGCTTGATGGAAAAAATGGTGAGGCAATCAATCTCTTTAGAGATTTGAGGGTAAATAATGTTGAGCCAGTCACCTTAATAAGTCAATTATCCAACCAATTTCGCTTGCTCAATCAAATTTATTATTTAAATAAAAAAAGATATTCTAAAGAAGACATTGCTTCAGAATTAAAAATCAAACCTGGAAGAGTGTTTATCCTTTCTCGTTTTTTACCTTTATTATCAGAATCTACTCTCCATAAGACGTTAGAAGATTTATATAACCTTGATCTCGACATAAAAAGCGGTCAAGTTGACCGCTATTATGCTTTTGAGATGTTTCTCTTAAAATTTAAAACGCAATAATTATTTTAAAGAATTAACTAATCTTTGGATTTCGCCTTTTTGTCTGCTGGCGGTATTTTTATGTTGAATACCATCGGAAACAGATTTATCGATTAATCTAAAAGCAGCAACTAAAGCAGCTTCTGCAGCAGCTAAATCTTTAGCTTCAACAGCAACTTTTACTCTCTTAATAGAAGTACGGATTGCACTTTTAGCAGATTTGTTTCTTTCTCTAGCAATTTCGTTAGTACGATTTCTTTTGATTTGTGATTTGATGTTTGCCATAAATTAATTCCTTCTTTTTTGCGTCAGCGATAATGATACTAAATAGTTTCAAATAATGCAAATATAATTTGTAATTATTTATTCTTCTTAAGTTTGCTTACTTCTTCGGTGAAATCATTGACAGTTGCTAATTTGCCATAAAGACTTTCGTCAATGGTAACCCCAAAGGTGTCTTGAACGTTAGTAATGAGTTCAACATAACTCATTGAGTCTCCACCTAAATCATCAACCCAGTGGCCATCGTCATCAATTTTAAATGATGGGAGAATTAAGATTTTAGAGAAGATTTTTCTCATTGGTTCTAAGATGTTCTTCACGGTTTCAGCATCGAAGTTTCTAGTAGCTTTTGCTTCTTTTTTGAAATCAAATGAAATGTAATCACTTGATTTTTCTTCAATACCCTTTTTAACCATGAAACGTTTAACTTTCATGTTGTTTGCAATTGGAAGTTTCTTTCTGCAGAAATAGAATTCAGTAATCTTTGTTCCTTTTGGAAGATTTTGACCGATTTCCTTCATCTCTTTTTTAAGAGTTTCGATTTCTTCTTCGCTAGCGTTATTATTCACTTCGACAGCACAGACAACTTTTTGGTTCTTACTACCCTTTTGATCAACACCTAAAACGCAGACATTTTGAACATTTTTAATTCCTTTGAAGAAAATTTCTAATTCATCAGGGAAGATGTTTTCTCCATCAGCGTTAATTATTACGTCCTTAATTCTACCTTTTAAGTAATATCTATTAGTGGCGTCGACTTCAGCGATATCTCCTGTTGCAAAATATCCTTCTGCGTCAAGGACAGTTTCTTTTTCTTCTCCGCCAATAATTTCACGAATGTGTGTTATTTTTGATTTGACAAATAATTCACCAGAATTCTTGTTCTTGCCAGTGGATTTAATTTTATATTCAACCCCATGGAAAGGTACTCCGATACTACCTTTAAGTCTGGTTTCAACTTCTGGAGAAAGTTCAACAGAAGTAATACCGATTTCAGTCATACCATATCCATTATATAATGGATAACCTATTCCGTTAATCGTGGTTTGGGTCTTACTATCAAGATAGCCTCCACCAGAAATACAGAAGCGGATATGGGTACCTAATAAATTCTTTTGAATCGCATTTTCAACTGCCTTAAATGGGCCAGCTTCTTCTTTAGCGATCTTGCCGGTTTTATAACCGATTAATTTATCGATATATTCTTGCTTTGTAGGAGATTCTAATGCACGTTTTCTTTCTAATCCTTGAGCGATTGAATCCCAGAATAATGGGACTGAGAAGACGTGTGTAACTTTAAATTTTTGAGCAACGCTTTGAACTTCGGTTGGTGCTAATGAACGCACAAAGACAAATGTTGCTCCAAAATAGAAGTACCATAAGAAAGTCGCGATGAATCCAAAGATATGATGGAATGGAATCATGGCCATGACTCTTAATGGGCCCATTGATTTTGGATAGAGCAAATCTTTACTGGTTTCTTGGAAATCAAGAGCAGCTTCGATTTGATTGCATAAGTTTTCTCCGTTAAACACCATTAATTTAACGTTTCCGGTTGTTCCGCTTGAGCAGAAGATAACTTCGTTTTCCCAGTTAGGGGCAAAATCATAGGTGTGAGTTTCTTCTAAGATGTCCTTTAAAGAGAATTTTGGAACATCATATTTGTAGTTATCGTCAGTAATGATGGCGACAGCTTTTCCTTGTTGAATTAAGTTATCTGTTCCTTCTTTAGAAGTTCTTGCGTCAACAAGAAGTGGTTTATAGCCACTCATGAGAATCGCCCAGAAGATTTCTCCCCAATGTGGACCGTTACTCGCTTTTAAAACGATTGGAACGTTTTTTGGCTTTTGAAGCATAAAGTTTGATAAAATCGAGGCGATTTCAAAAGCGTGTTTTCTAAACAAGCTATATTTATATTTCTTATTTTTTCCTTTGCTATCGATGTAGGTGACAGCAATATTTTTTTCATTTCTTTTAGTGGAAAGGAAGAAAATATCTTCCATAGTTCTTGATGTTTTTCTGAGCAATTCTGCTTCAGCACATTTAGCTTTTACTTTTTTGTATTCAGGATACATATAATGTAGACCTACTTTCCAATTTGATATATTACATTATTTTCTCGCGTGTGAGAATGTTTTTTGTCTCCACGTCAAAAGTTGTAATTGTTGAATTATTCTCATTTATTTCAATTATCATATATGTTCCGTTAGTCCCATCTCTTGGCAAAGACACCGATCCAGGACAAATGACATATAGTTCGTTTTCTTTGATCACTCTAGCGACATGAGTGTGTCCATGGATAAAGAATTTCACGTCCTTAATCTCCTCTTTGCTGTATTTAGGATAATGTCTCATTAATAAATATCCTTTAGGAGTGGAGATTTTTCTCACTAAATCAAAGTCATAGAAATCACAATTTCCTAAGACTGAATCGAAAGGATAAATCGCCATAAGGGAGGATTGACTATCTCCAGCGTGAAGATAATAATCCATATTTGGATACATCTTATATAGTTCCCTTAAAATCTCATCATTTCCATGAGAATCACTAACAATTAAGATTTTCATAAAAAAATAATATATTATTTGCTTTGAGATAGATAGACATTCTAAGTATAATAATTAAGGTTATATCAAAGATATATGGATTATAAGAAGGCACGAATTATTTTTATGGGGACACCTGAAATCTCCGCGAAAGTATTAGAAGGAATGATTTCTTCTGGTTTTAATATTGTGGCTTTAATCTCTCAACCTGATCGACCAGTTGGAAGAAAAAAGATTATGGCCCCTGTTCCTACAAAAGTAGTTGCGGAAAAATATCATATCCCAGTTTATCAACCAATCAAGATTAGAAAAGAATATGAATTTGTTAATGAAATTAAACCTGATTTAATCCTCACTCTTGCTTATGGACAAATCGTCCCTCAAGGACTTTTAGATATTCCTACTTTTGGAGCCTTAAATCTCCACGGAAGTCTACTTCCTAAATATCGTGGAGCCGCTCCAATTCAATATGCTTTATTAAATAACGAAAAGAAAACCGGCATGACTTTAATGAGAATGGTTAAAGAAATGGATGCTGGAGAAATGTTTGATACTGAAATCGTTACTATTAGTGAAGAAGATAACTCTACCTCATTATTTATAAAAATGGGAGAAGCAGCATTAAAACTCGCTATAAGGGCGCTTCCAAAATTTTTAAATGGAGAACTTAAAGGAATTCCTCAAGATGAATCTTTAGTCACTTTTGCGCCAAGCATCAAACCAGAAGAAGAAAAAATTGATTTAATAAAATCAAAAGAAGAGATATTTGGTAAGATCCGCGCATTAAGTGATGTCCCTGGAGCCTTTTTATATTTAAATGAACATAAATTAAAAATCTATAAAGCGAAAATTATTTCTGATGAAATGATTGGAAAAGTCGGTGAGATTATTAAAGCTGATAAAGGCGGATTATTTGTTCAATGTAATAATGGTGTTCTTTCTCTATTAGATTTACAAAAAGAAGGAAAGAACCGAATGGATTATAAATCCTTTATTAATGGTAATCAGAATTTGCTTGGACAAATATTTAAATAATGAAAAAGCAATTAATTCTCTCGGTCCATCAATTGGTGGATTTTCTTTTAAGAAAAGGCGATATCGATAATCGCGTTTTTAATCGTTCATCAATGACTGAAGGAAGCCGATTACATTCCATATATCAAGCTAAGCAAGGAAAGAATTATATTTCTGAATATCCTTTAAGTCGTGATTTTGTAGTTGACGATATTGAAATTACTCTTCAAGGTAGAGCGGATGGAATCATCAAAAAAAGTGACAAAGATTACATTATTGATGAAATCAAAACCACCGTTAGTGATTTAAAAGTATTTAGAGAAGAAAACCTTGAATGGCATTTAGGTCAGGCTAAATGCTATGCCTATATGTTCGCTAAAGCCCTTTCTCTTGATTATATTTCTGTAAGACTTACTTATATCAGACAAGGCAAGGAAAGCGAAAAATTAATCGATGATTATCACTATTTCACAAAAGAATTAGAAAACGAAATTTATGACTTAATTGATCAATATTTAGAGTTTTATAACATCATTCTCCGGCTTAATGAAAGAAGAAATGAAACGATAAAAGAAATGAATTTTCCTTTCTCTAATTTTAGAAGCGGACAAAAAGAACTTACAAAATATGTCTATGGAGCGATTAAAAATAAAGAAAAGCTTTATATCGAAGCTCCTACTGGAATTGGTAAAACGATGTCCACAATTTTCCCTTCGATTAAATACCTCGCTGAGGATGAGCTGTCTAAAATCTTTTATTTGACTGCAAAAACCACCGGAAAAGAAAATGCTTTTAATGCGATTCATATCTTAAAAGAAAATGGATTATCACTAAGTGATATTGTGATAACTTCTAAAGAAAAAATCTGTCCTTGTAAAGATAAAGCCTGTAACCCTGATGAATGTGAATATGCGAAAGGTTACTATAACAAAATTAAAAATATCTTAAAGGAATCAATTCTTCGATATGACGAATTCGATTTAGAGACGATTAATCATATCGCGAATAAATATTTGGTTTGCCCTTTCGAACTTGAACTCGATTTGAGCTTATATTGCGATGCGATTATTTGCGATTATAACTATGTTTTTGATCCAACTTCATATATGAAAAGATATTTTGATGAAGATGCCTCTCATTATCAAATCTTAGTGGATGAAGCTCATAATCTTGTCGATCGTTCTAAAGAAATGTATTCAGCTTCGATCTTAAAATCAGAAATATTAAAAGCGAAAGAGGCTCAAAAGAAAATTCCGAACAAAAAGATAAAAAACTCATTAGCAAAATTAATGAAGATATTTGAATATTACGACGAAGAATTTCCTAATGGTCAAACTAAATTATTAGATTTGCAAGACGAAGATTATAAGACCCTTAATCGTTTCATCACCTCGTATCAAGAAGTTACTAAAGATGATAGTAACGATATCTCCAAAGATCTCACTAATTTATATATTAATATAAATAGATTCATGAAAATCAGCGAATTTCTCTCTGAAAGATTTTTGGTGTACTTCGATAAAAGCGATGAAGATTCGCAATTAAAATTGTTCTGTTTAGATGCTTCAAGATTCCTTTCTTCTACGATGAGTAGGATGAATTCCACTGTCTTATTTTCTGCAACCTTATCTCCGATGAGTTATTACGTTGATGTTTTAGGAGGTAAAAAAGGAGACAGTCCATCTTTACTACTTGATTCTCCTTTCCCTAAAGAAAACCTTAAACTATTAATAGCTCCAAAAATTTCCACCAAATATCGAAATCGAGATAAGACATATTCAGAAGTTGCTAAATACATTCTTTCTTTTATAAGTGTCAAAAAAGGAAATTACATTGTTTATCTTCCAAGTTATGAATATTTATCGAAATTAATGGAAGTACTCACTTTACCTGATGACGTAATTGTTCATATTCAAAATAAAGATATGAACGACAAGGAGAAAAATGCTTTTGTTAATGAATTTAAAAAGGAAAGTGATAAATCAATAATTGCTTTTGCAATTATCGGTGGTGTTTTTAGCGAAGGAATCGATCTTGTTGGAGATTATCTAATTGGGGTAGTTATCGTTGGAATTGGACTACCAAAAATCAATTATGAAAGTAATCAAATCGTCGATTATTATAAAGATAATGACATTGATGGATTTGCTTACGCTTATACTTATCCAGGAATGAATAAAGTGATGCAAGCGGTTGGCCGATTAATTAGAAGTGAAACCGACAAAGGGGCTGCTTTATTAATTGATGAACGATATATGTGGAATGATTATCGCGTTCTTTTCAAGAAAGAATGGGATGATTATGAAGTTGTTTATAATGAAAATGATGTGGTGGAGTCGCTACAAAAGTTTTTCAAAAGTTAACATTAATGTTATAATTCACTAGATTTATGGATTTCGATCAAAAATACACGAGAAACTTCTCAATCATCGCTCATATAGATCACGGCAAGAGTACACTTGCTGACCGTATTTTAGAAATGACCGGAGCGATTTCAGAAAGAGAAATGAAAGACCAAATTCTCGACTCAATGGATTTAGAAAGAGAAAGAGGAATCACGATTAAATTAAATGCTGTTACATTATCCTACAAGAGTGATGACGGACATACATATATTTTTAATTTAATCGACACTCCAGGGCATGTAGACTTCACTTATGAAGTGTCTCGCTCACTCGCCGCTTGTGAAGGAGCGGTTTTAGTAGTGGACGCCACTCAGGGAGTTGAAGCTCAAACTCTCGCTAATGTTTATTTGGCAATTGATAATAACTTAGAAATACTACCTGTAATCAATAAAGTTGATTTACCAAGTGCGATGCCTGAATGGGCTAAAAAAGAAATCGAAGAAAGAATTGGTATTCCAAGTGATGAAGCAGTAGAAGTGTCTGCTAAAACTGGATATCACATTCATGAACTTCTTGAAAGTATTGTTAAAACAATACCAGCACCGACAGGAGACGAAAACGCTCCTTTAAAAGCTTTAATTTTTGATAGCTATTATGATTCATATCGTGGTGTTGTCATCATGGTTAGAATAAAAGATGGTAGTGTGGCTGTTGGCGACCATATCCAATTAATGCAATCTAAGCATGATTATATTGTTACTGAAGTTGGAATTCGCACCCCTAATGAAATTAAGCTTAAAGAACTCAAATGTGGCCAAGTTGGTTATATCTGCGCTCAAATTAAAGACATTAAAGATGTAAGACCTGGTGATACAGTTACTAATTATGATCTTCCAGCAAAGACCGCTTTACCTGGATATCGAGATATCAATCCAATGGTTTATTGTGGTTTATACCCAGTTGATAGTGATGATTATCAAGATTTAAAAGAAGCTTTAGAGAAATTATCTCTAAATGATGCTTCCTTACAGTTTGTTCCAGAAACTTCTCAAGCCTTAGGTTTTGGTTTTAGATGTGGATTCCTTGGATTACTCCACATGGATGTTATTCAAGAAAGACTTGAAAGAGAATATAACATCGATTTAATTTTGACTGCGCCTTCAGTTATTTATCACGTCTATCTCACTAGTGGAGAGATGATTAATATTGATAACCCATCAAAATTACCTGATTCATCAAAGATTAAATCAATTGAAGAACCTTATGTTAAAGCAAACATTATGACTCCAAAAGAATATGTCGGGCCAATAATGGAACTCTGCCAAGAAAAAAGAGGAATCTATTTAGATTTACAATATTTTGATGACACAAGAATGATTCTTGTTTATGAATTGCCATTGTCTGAAATTGTTTACAATTTCTTTGATAAGTTAAAAAGTTGCACTAAAGGATATGCTTCTTTTGACTATGAACCATCATCCTATAAACCAAACGATTTAATCAAAATGGATGTTTTATTAAATGGTCAAACAGTCGATGCTTTAAGCAGTATTGTCTTTAGACAACATGCATATAATCGTGGGGTTGGCATTATTAGAAGAATCAAGGCTGTTATTCCTCGTCAACAATTTGAAATTCCTATCCAAGCCGCTATTGGGGGAAAGATCATTGCCAGAGTCGATGTTAAAGCAGTTAGAAAAGATGTTTTAGCTAAATGTTATGGTGGAGATATCTCTAGAAAGAAGAAGCTATTGGAAAAGCAAAAAGAAGGAAAGAAGAGGATGAAAAAAGTTGGTTCGGTAGAAGTTCCTCAAGAAGCCTTCATGTCTATTCTTTCTATCGACGATGAAGAAGAATAGTGATTTGGTAATAAATTAGTAATTTTTTAGTTTATCTCTTGTATAACAAGAATTTATCAAATATAATAAAACTAACTAGAGGTAAACTTATGGCAAATATTGATCTTGCAGTCCGCTTTACTGAAAATAATTACGCAACCAAAAGCGAAGTCAGTAAAGAATTAAAAATTTCAGTGATTGATGGTGTGTGGGATAAGATTTTATCTTATCGTTCACCTTTTTATCATTATTTATCAATCAAAAATGTTGATAAAAATCAATTCCGCGTGTGCTTATGTCCAACAATTTCTAATAAAGTAAACACTGCTGACGCTAAACTTGTTAGATTATTAAACGAATTTAATAAATTAAATCCTGTAAATCGCGATTCTAATTATTTCGAACAAGAATGCTTGATTAAATGTTTACAAAACATCGCAATAAAAGATAACTACACGAGCGACGAAGAACAAATGCGCGAAGTAATTAGAGGAAATGGAAATCGTGATCTCTCAAATTACCTTGAAGCTTTAAGATATATTAAAAAGCGTCACGTTAACTCCATTGATATCGACTTTTTAGCAGATTTATATAGCGCTGTAACCAATAACAGTGAGTTAACCTATTTTTATCGAGATTATGATGGTGATGAACTCAGCAATTCTGTGATTTCTAGAGTTTATAAATTCGCACCTCATCAATTAATCGAACAAATGATGAATGGATTATTCTCATTTATTGATCACTCTAACTTAAGTCCTATCTCTGTTGCTTTAATATCTTATTATTACATTTCATTTGTCCAACCATTTAAGAACTTTAATGAACAAATAGCAGTATTAATTGCTAAATCGGTCCTTGCCCATAGTAGTGTTGGTGAATTTGCAATTTATTTACCATTTGAGTCTTTACTAAACGAACCAGTATTGGAAGTGAGCAAAAGATTCCACGAGGTTCAACAAACATCAGATGTCACATATTACTTCGCCTATGCGATTGAATGTGCGAACCATTATCTAGATAAAATGCTTGATAATATCGCTGAATATTCAACAACAGTCATTAAAAATGACTTCTTCCAATTAGACGATTTAAAAGCTGAAGAAAAAGTTGAAGAAGAGTCCACTCCAGTTAAAGAAGGAAAATCTGAAGTAGTTGTCCCAAAAGAAGAAATTGTTGAAGAAAAAGTTGAAAAAGTAGAAGAAGTAAATAGTCAGCCAAAAGGCTTAGCGGTCTCATATATTCCAGAAGAACTTGATGAAAAAGCAGCTTCTAGATTAGAAAAACATCTTCTTGAAATGGACCCACGCTTAAAGAAAGGACAAGCTCATTTCTATGCCAGACACTGTACTCTTGGAATGTTCTATACAATCGAACAATATCGTAAATCTGAAAGATGTGTGTATGAAACAGCGCGTACATCTATGGACAAATTAGCCGAATATGGCTATTATGAGAAGAAAGAATTCGGAAAGAAATACGTCTACACTCCTGTAGATAGAAAGTGAGCATATAAAATATGAATGAAGGTTTATTAACATTTCTCATCGTCTTAGGTGTTGTAGTTGTTATTGCTTTAGTAACATTCTTACTCTATTTATACTTAAAACCACGTTTAAAACGTGATGATAAACCAAGTGAAGATCAAATCCTTGATGAAGAAATGAAAAGAGTGCTTCAACCAATTGATGACGAAGAAACCGCGAAAGCGGTAGAACAATATAAGGATGAAGAAGAATAAGGTCAATTCCTTATATATTCACATTCCGTTTTGTGAATCAATCTGCGATTACTGTGACTTTACTAAGTTGCAGTATTTTCGTATATTCGCTGAACCATATTTAAATAAACTTAAAGAAGAACTATCCTCATTAGTAGAAAATAAAGAATTAGAAACAATCTATGTCGGTGGTGGAACACCGACTTCTTTAGAAGATGATTTATTTTTAGAACTACTTGAAACAATTAAGCCGTATTCTCACTCGGTTAAAGAATATACTTTTGAATGTAACCCAGAATCTTTGTCCCTTAAAAAAATTAAGTTACTAAAAGATTATGGAATAAATCGTATCTCTATCGGGGTGGAATCCACTGACGACAAGGTTTTAAAGTCAATTAATCGACATCACACCTTTAATGATGTTAAAAAGGCAATTAATCTTCTTCGAGAAAATGGCATTAGTAATATCAACCTAGATTTAATCTTAGGATTACCTAATGTAACAGAAAATATGCTAAAGAAAGATATTAAAAATATCTTATCGTTAAATCCTACTCATATTTCTTGCTATAGTTTAACAGTTCATGAACATACAGTTTTTTCTATTAATGAAATCTGTCCACCAACAGAAGAATTTGCGTATTCAGCCTATAAAATGATAAATGAAATTCTTTGTAAAAACGGTTATGTTCATTATGAAGTTTCTAATTGGTGCAAACCAAATTATCAAAGCAAACACAATCTCACATATTGGAGAAATGAGCAATATTATGGAGCGGGTTTAGGGGCTTCAGGTTATATAGAAGTAATCCGATATAAAAACACAACAAATCTAAAAGAATATCTTTTAGGGAATAACAAAAAAGAAGAAGAGATAGTGGGCAAAAAAGATTTAGAAGAATACCAAATTATGCTCAATTTAAGAACAAATGAAGGAATTGATTTAGATCACTTTATTAATATATTTAATAAGGATATATATAGTAGTCACAAAAAAGTGATTGATGATTACATTAATCAAGGGTATTTAAAGATTGAGAATAATCACTTATTAGCGACGTTTGATGGAATGATGATTCTTGATAAAATCACCTTAGATTTATTTGAATAGTAAGATTTAATAGAAAATTAATATTTTCTTGTGCAATACTAAATATATATGAAAAGGAAATTTTTCTCTTTATTGACCTTATCAATGGTCTTTTTTATGGTTAGTTGTACTAACGGTAATGTTGATCCAGGAAGTAACCCTCCTTCTCCTCCAGACCCAGAAGAACCTGTTGCGGTAACTGGAATTTCTTTTGATGTTGACTCACTAAATTTGGAAGTTGGAGATTTTTATCAATTAGGAATTACTGTTTCTCCATCTAACGCAACTAATAAGGCTTTTACTATCGGAAGTAGTAAAAATAGAGTTGCCACAGTTTCAAAAGAAGGATATGTCACAGCTGTTAGTGAAGGAGAGTGTGAGATCATCGCTACAACGGTTGATGGTTCCTATCAAGCGATTTGTTTTGTTGACGTTAGTGATCCAGTTATTGAAACCGATATCCCAGTTAGCTCAATCACTATCAGTCAAACAAGTTTAACTCTTTTTGAAGGAGAAACGTTTACATTAAGTTTCACAATTGAACCAACAGACGCCACAAACAAAAACGTTGTTTGGTCATCTGATAATGAAGAAGTTGCGAGAGTTGATGCTGGTAAAATTACTGCTCTTAAAGATGGAACTTGTAATATTACCGTGAGATCAGTTGATGGAAACTATACTTCTTCATGTTCTTTAACTGTTAACAAAAAGCAAGACGATCAAGAAGATCTTCCTACTATTGACTATGTCAAAGTGTTCGCTGATGTCACCGAATATAATCATATTTATGCTTGGGTTGGTAGTGGCTCAGAAGTCAACAAACTTTGTGGAGAATGGCCAGGTTCAAATCTAAATCAATATGATTCTGAATGGTTCACATATGAATTCCATGACTATACATCTTTTAATGTTATCTTTAATGATGGAGCAGGTTATCAAACTAGTGATTTAAGCATTTCTGCTCCTGGATATTATTGGTGTAGAAATCAACGTTTATACAATAAAAAGCCTGGTGAAGGGGCAGGAGATATGCCTATTGGTAATTTCGAAGTTGTTAATAGCGCAAAAGATTATACCGAATTACCAGCAGTTAAAAATTACAATAAGGGATTAGTTTTAGATAAATATAAAGGCTTACGTGATGATTTCCGTGATGAAACCATCTATTTTGCAATGACTACTCGTTTTTATGATGGTGACTCTTCTAATAACAGAAGATGCTGGGATGGAAGAAACAATAGCAGTGTTGATCCAGAATGGAGAGGAGACTTCAAAGGTTTAATCGAAAAGATGGATTATATCAAAGCCCTTGGTTTTACTGCGATTTGGATTACTCCGGTTGTTAAAAATGCTTCAGGATATGATTATCATGGATATCACGCGATTAATTTTTCTGAAGTTGACCCACGTTATGAAAGTGAAGATGTCGCTTTTATTGATGTAATTAAAGAAGCTCATAAGCGAGATATGAAAATTGTTCTTGATGTGGTTTTTAACCACACCTGTAACTATGGAGAAGAAAACCTCTTCCCAATGTTTACTTATGATCCTAAAAATAACGCCACTTATAGTGGATTAACTCCTTCTACTTATTATCCTCTTCTTCCAGCAAATTATTCTTCAATGAACGGGACCGCTCAATTTAACGCTCGTCTTGATTTTATGAAGAATAGTAGTGATGGCTATAACATCTATCACCACGAGAAAAACATGGATTATGAGAAATATATCGAGCAAACCGGTTCAATGGCGGGAGATTGCATTGATTTAAATACTGAAAATCCAACCGTCGCTAACTATTTAGTAGACACTTATGGTGAATTCATTCGTATGGGAGTTGATGCCTTTAGAATTGATACGATGAAACATATCTCTCGATTAACTTTTAATAAATATATTTGGCCAGGATTATATGCGATTGCTGAAAAATGTGGAAATACTGGTTTCTATATGTTTGGCGAAGTTTGTAACCGTGTCCGTGGAGTTTGGAATCACGATATTGCCGCTGATAGCGCCCCTTTCTATACCTGGAAAGAAAACAAAGAATATGAATGGGGAGATAGAAAAACTAACGAACAATCAACATTACAAAATTGGAATGATAATGTTTCTCCAACTAATCAGCCATCAAGCGATAATGCATATTTAAGAGATGGATATACTTATCACACCCCAGATCATTCAAGAAGTAGTGGTAATGGTGTGATTGATTTTGCGATGCATTGGAATTTCCAACACGCCTCTGATTCATATCGAGTAGCAAGAGATAACGATAGTGCTTATAACGATGCAACATATAATGTTGTATATGTGGATTCTCATGACTATGGACCTGATGGAATTGAAAAAGTGAGATATAACCAAGGCACTGATGCATGGAGAGAAAATATGTCATTGATGTTTACTTTCCGTGGCGTTCCTTGTTTATATTATGGTTCGGAAATCGAATTCAAAAAAGGAATGACGATTGATGAAGGACCAAACATCGCTTTAGAAAATTCTGGAAGAGCTTATTTTGGCGAACACTTACAGGGAGAAGTTAAAGCGACTGACTTCGGTGAATATACCGCTAGTGGAACAGTTAGAGAAACGTTAAATTACACTTTAGCTCAACATGTTAGACAACTTAATAAAATTAGATTAAAAGTCCCAGCTTTAAGAAGAGGACAATACACTGGTGGAGACAATATGTCATTTGTCAGAAGATATACCAAAGGTAATATTGATTCTCTAGCGGTTGTCGCTATCTCTCAAGGAGCCTCTTTCTCTAACCTTCCAAATGGAACATATGTTGATTTGATAAGCGGTAAACGCGTTAACGTTAACGGAACACTTAATATCAATATTAGTGGTCAAGGAAGTATTGCGATTTACGTTTTAGAAAATAGCTATACGGGAACATTAACAAAAATCAGTTAAAATTATTCAAATATCTAACGAAATAAGGTGCCAAAAAAGCATCTTTTTTCAAATTTTACAAAGTAAATAAAATTTTTAGCACTTTTGTGTTGACAGTGCTAACGCTTTAGTTATAATAGAATTAGCACTTGAAAAAGTGGAGTGCCAAAAAGGAGGCCAAGATGTCCCTAACACGAAGTGAAATGATTCTTAAGATGATTGTGGAATACTTCATTAGAACGGCTGAGCCAGTTGGAAGTCAAACATTAATCGATGAATATAATCTTCCTTATAGTAGTGCGACAATCAGAAATGAAATGTCCGCTCTTGAGAAGATGGGTTATATCGAAAAACCTCATACGAGCGCAGGGCGCGTTCCTTCTTCTAAAGGATATGAATATTACTGCAAGCACCTACGTGAGAAACAAGTGAGTGATGACTTACGTTATTCCTTGCAATCCGTTCTTGATAGCAAAATTCAATCGGTAGAAGAAGTGATTAAAAGAAGCTGCGAAATCATCTCTCACATGACTAACCTCGTCAGTGTTGTCATGGGTCCTGAAGAAAAAGCGGAACATCTCGCTTCTATTCAACTAATACCAATTAATGGAAATACGATTACCGCAATCTTTGTTACTGATAAGGGTTACGTGGAAAATAAGACATTTATTCTCGATGAGAATATTAAATCAGAAGAAATCGTTAAATGTGTTGAATTATTAAACGCTCGACTTAAAGGTACTCCAATTAATGACTTAGTGGAGAAGATGGAAGGATTAAAACCAGTTTTATCCGATTATATCGTTTCTCATGATGTGGTCTATCAAGCGATTCTTGAATCTCTATTAAGATTTGCAGGCGATCGACTCTCATTATATGGAAAAGAAGAATTATTCAACCATCCAGAATTCAAAAACGATACTGAAGCGTTAATGAAAGTGATGCACTTACTCGATAATGCTTCTCTTCTTAGAAAAGCTGATTATCAAATTAGTGATGGAGAAGAAACCGCAGTTAATATTGGAGAGGTTGAAGGCAATCCCGATGTCTCTCTAGTCACTGCAAAAATTAAAATTGGCCCTGATAGTGAAAATACCATCACCTTAGTTGGACCAAAGAGAATGGACTATGATAAAGCACTTAGTGCTCTAGAATATCTGAGTGAAGAATTAGACAAATATTTTAATGACAAAGGAGGAAATGCTGATGGCGGAAAATAACGAAGAAGTTGTTAATAAAAAAGAGAAGAAGAAAGTTGAAAAACTCGCTGAAGAGGTTGAAAAGCTAAAAGCGGAAGTAGATCACTGGAAAAATGAATATTATCGAGCCTATGCCGATACTAAGAACTTAAGAAATTCAATCGAAAAGGATTATAAAGAAGCTCTTAAATATCGTTCTGAAGGATTTATTGAAGAATTACTTCCAGTACTTGATAGCTTCCATATGGCTTTAGCTAATGAACCGACTGATCCAGCACTTAAAAATTACTTAACTGGCTTCCAATATGTATATCGCAATCTCGTTTCCATCTTAGAAAATGAAGGTGTGACTGAAATATCTCCTAACGTTGGGGATATATTCGATCCACATTTGATGAATGCAGTGGACACAGAAGAAAAAGAACAAGAAAACGTTGTTCTAAAAATTTACGGAAAAGGTTTCAAACTTCACGATCGTATCGTTAGACCAGCAATGGTTCAAGTGAGCGTTCGTAAAGTCGAAAATAAAGAAGAAAAAGAAGCACCACAAGATAAATGTGATGCATAGGAGGAAAATAAATTATGGCAAAAGAAATTATCTTAGGTATTGACCTTGGAACAACTAACTCAGTTGTTTCCTATTTACAAGCTGATGGAACAGTGAAAGTTATCCCTTCCCCAGAAGGAACAATGACCACTCCATCTGTTGTTGCCTTCAAGGCAAGTGGTGAAGAAATTGTTGGTAACGCTGCAAAAAGACAAGCGATTACTAACCCAGACACCGTCAGTTCTATTAAAAGAAAGATGGGTAGTGCAGAAAAAGTTCACATCAACTGTGTGAATAAAGATTTCACCCCACAAGAAATCTCAGCAAAAATTCTCGCATACATGAAAAAATATGCTGAAGCAAACATTGGACATAAAGTTGAAAAGGCAGTCATTACTGTCCCAGCTTACTTCAATGATGCTCAAAGACAAGCAACAAAAGACGCTGGTCAAATCGCTGGACTTGATGTTGTTCGTATTATTAACGAACCAACTGCAGCGGCTTTAGCCTATGGTTTACAAACTGAAAAATCTGAAAAGATCTTAGTCTTTGACTTAGGTGGTGGTACATTCGATGTCTCTATCCTTGATATTGGTGATGGTACATTTGAAGTTGTTTCTACCGCTGGAGATAACCGTTTAGGTGGTGATGACTGGGATCAAGTCGTCGCTGATTACATCAAAGCGCAAATCAAGATTGAAAATAATGTCGATATTACCGACAAAGGTAGTTTACAAAGAATTAGAGAAGCTGCTGAAAAGGCAAAGATTGAATTATCTTCTTCCTTAGAAACAGTTGTTTCTCTCCCATTCATTTCTATGACTGCTAATGGTCCTGTTAACTTTGAAACAACCTTAACAAGAGCAAAATTCCAAGACTTAACTAGACACCTCTTAAAGAGATGTGAAGAACCAGTTAGACGTGCCTTAAGCGATGCGAATATGAAACCAAGTGAACTCGATCAAGTTCTCTTAATTGGTGGATCTATCCGTATGCCTGCTGTTCAAGAATTAGTTGCTCAATTAACTGGAAAGAAACCAAACTTATCTGTTAACCCAGATGAAGCTGTTTCTATCGGTGCTGCTTATCAAGGTGGTGTCGTCAGTGGTGATGTTAAGGACGTTGTCCTTCTCGATGTCACTCCATTAACTTTAGGTATTGAAACCTTAGGTGGAGTTCTCACCCCATTAATTAAGAGAAACACAACTATTCCAACCACTCAAAGCCAAGTCTTCTCAACTGCGGCAGATAATCAACCTGCAGTCGACATCATGGTCTATCAAGGCGAAAGACCAATGGCCCATGACAATAAACTCTTAGGTCACTTCCAATTAACTGGTATTAAACCAGCTAGACGTGGTGAACCAAGAATTGAAGTTACTTTCTCAATCGATGTTAACGGTATTGTTAAAGTCTCTGCTAAAGACTTAGATACTCAAAAAGAACAAGAAATTACCATCACTGGTAGTAATGGTCTTTCTAAAGAAGATATCGA
>DEJH01000022.1:20676-21815 GCA_002353275.1 Caryophanales bacterium UBA2753
ACTTTAATTAACGATATTGATATCTCTATGCAAGAAAAAGGTGATTCCTTAGATCCAACTCAAAAAGAACAAACCCAAAAACTTAGAGATGAACTCAAAACCGCGTTAGATAATAACGATATTGAAACTTTAAAGAAACGTATTTCTGAACTCGAACAAGCTGCAGCTTATATGGCTAATGCTCAAGCTGGCGCTAAAGCGGGAGAAGAAAGTGCGACCCCAGGAAGTAATCCTGACGATGTCGTTGACGCTGATTTCTCTGATAAGAATAAAGCTTAATCAAACTATTAAATTTACCACTAGGAGGGCATTTGCCCTCTTTAGTGGCAATTAGAAAGGAACATTATGGCAAAAAGAGATTATTATGAAGTCTTAGGTGTATCTAAAAATGCCTCAAAAGATGAGATTAAATCTAGCTACCGTAAACTTGCTAAAAAATATCATCCAGATAATAAAGAAACTGGTGATGAAGCAAAGTTTAAGGAAGTCCAAGAGGCATATGATGTCCTTTTCGATGATCAAAAAAGAAGTGCTTATGATCAATTTGGTCACGCAGCTTTTGAACAAACTGGTGGTGGCCCTGCTGGAGGTAATCCATTTAGCGGCTTCAGTGGTTTTGGCGGTGAAGATATAAACTTAGGTGATATTTTCTCTTCTTTCTTTGGTGGAGGAGGTCAAACTCGTTCACGTCGTCAAACCGGTCCGATTAGAGGAGACGATGTCTTAATGAGATTACGTGTTGATTTCATGGATGCGGTTAACGGAAAAGATCAAGATATTAGTTTTGATTTTGATGATGATTGTCCTCATTGTCACGGAAGTGGAGCTGATTCACCTAGCGATGTTAAAACATGTACAAAATGTGGCGGAAGAGGATTTGTTACTCGTCAACAAAGAAGCATATTTGGCACTGTAAATAGTGAAACTCCTTGCCCAGATTGTGGTGGCACTGGCAAAATCATTTCAAAGAAATGTTCTGTCTGTGGTGGAGCAGGCTATAAGCGAATTAAGAAAACGACTAAAATCCATATTCCAGTTGGCATTAATAGCGGTCAACAGATACGTCTATCAGGAATGGGTGGCGCTGGTAAAAATGGTGGACCTCACGGAGACTTATATGTTGAAATCTTGATTAAAGA
>DEJH01000006.1:0-14708 GCA_002353275.1 Caryophanales bacterium UBA2753
TATTATGACGCGATTAACGCTGGTAGGGAATACGTCTTAAAGTTCGCTATCAGAGGAAAGACACTTTGTGTCTATCTCCCACTTAATCCAGAAGAATTAGAAGAAAAGTATAAAGTTGAAAAAGTTGAATCTAAGAAATTTGAAGACGTTCCTTGCTTATACAGAATTAAGAATGATAGAAGATGCGAATATGCCAAAGATCTTATCGCGATGGTGGCCGCTAATCTCGGTTTAGAAAAAGGTGAAGAGCAACACGAAGTCTACTCTAATCTCCCATATGAAGAGAATGAACCACTTATCGCTAGAGGTTTAATCAAAGAACTTAAAGTTAAAGTAAATAAACCTGCTGAATCTCCTATGGTCTTAGAAAGCAAAGTAAACTCTGAAGGCGATGAAGTAGTAGTAACTAAAGATAGTAGTGGAAACTTATTTGAAATTAGATACATTAAATCTTTCACTGCTAAGTTATCTCAAAGTGAGGCCGAAGTTAAAGATTATTATTCAGTCTTAAAGAATTATGTTCTCTCTTATAAAGGAGTGCATTCTAGAGTAAGCTGGCATTATGATGCGATTAATATCGGTAGAGACTACATATTAAAATTTGCAATTAGAGGTAAAACATTATGCCTATATTACGCTTTAGATGTTTCAAAATTAGACAAGAAATATAAAGTTGAAGAGGCTAAAGGAAATAGATATAGCGAAGTTCCGTGCTTATATCGAATTAAAAACGATCGAAGATGTGAGTACGCTAAAGAGCTCATCGATCTATTAATGAAAGAACATGGATTAAATCAAGGTGATGTCCCTAATGAAGATTATCGAATCAAAAAGGAATCCACAAAAGCGTTACTTGATAAAGGTTTAATTAAGGAAGTTAAATCTAAAATCCATGATAAAAAAGTGATTGAACATTATCAGTCGATTACAGTAAGTAAGGCTGATGAAGTGATGTCTGATGAAAAAGCCGAATCTTCCATTGAAGAAGTTGAAGTAAATAAACATAAAGAAGGTAGTAAAGTAATCATCAATATTGACACTTTATCAGAGCATTATAATAATGGTGATGAAGTTACTCTTGATTCGTTAATTGAAAAAGGGTTAGTGCCTTCAAAAGTCGGCTACATTAAAGTTCTTGCTAGAGGAGAGCTAGACAAGAAACTACATGTTGTCGCTAACGAGTATTCATTGCAAGCCATTAAGATGATTGTCTTGGTGGGTGGTACTGTTAAAAGATTAAATAAAAATTATAGATATATTAATTGAAAGGAGAATATGAATATGTTCGGTTTAAAAAGCAAAAAATTATCTATTTTTGAAAAGGTGTTTGGCTGTCTATTCCTCGTGTTAACACTCGCCTATTTTGTCTTACTTGCCTTTGGCAAATGGATATTCGCTACTAATAGTGTTTTCTATCGTAGTTTGAATATCTTCTCTGGAGCGAGTGACCCAAATGTCTTTATTAGGATCCTTAGCTATTCATTCTTTATTTTTGGAAGTAGCTTTGTTGTAAGATTATTACTTACCCTTTGCTTACCATTATTAAAGAAAACAAGAGGATTATTAACCATTTTGATTTCGGTGATTAAATATGCCGCTGTCTTATTATGGTTATTCTTTGTCTTATCTAGCTTTGGAGTTAATACTACCGTCATTTTAGCAGGTATTGGCATTCTCTCATTAATTGTTGGACTTGCTATTCAACCATTACTCGCTGATATCATCGCTGGATTATTTATCGTCTTTGAAGATGTCTTCCATGTTGGTGATGTGATTGTTGCGGATGGTTTTAGAGGACAAGTTAAAGAAATTGGAATGAGACACACTCAACTTGTTGATGCCGGAGGCAATGTTAAAGTCATCAATAACTCTGATATCCGTTCGATGGTCAACTTAACTGATCAACTTTCTGTTGTTTCAGTGGATATGTCCATTGAATATGGCGAATCTCTCGAAAGAGTTGAAGCGATCATTGCTCAAAACATTGATAAGATTAAAGAAGCTATCCCAGCTATCGTTGAAGGTCCTTGGTATAAAGGTGTTTCTGCTTTAGCAGATTCATCTGTCAATTTAAAATTCTTTGCTAAGTGTGAAGAAGATGATCGTTTCCAAGTTGAAAGAGACTTAAATAGACAATTCAAATTACTATTTGATAAGAACAATATCAATATTCCATTCCCACAAGTGGTGGTTAATAAACCAGTTGAATTCGCTTCTGCGACCGAAAAAGAAAAACAAATCGCCCATGAATTTGTTAACGAACAAAAAGAATCTTCTAGTGGAGTTGAAGAAAACAATAACGACGTTAAATAAATATGGATTTTGAAAAGAATAATTTGCATCTTAATAATGATTACGATAATTACAAAACTGATGAAATAAACAAGATTCAGCAAGGTAATGAAAGTTTTCGTATTGATCATGAATCTTACTTTTCTAATGAAAAATTTGATGACGTAAAAGAATTAAATAATTTCTCTTCTTCTATTAAAAATAAACCTCTTAAAGAAGAAAGACGTAATTCGAAACAAAGCTCTAGTGCTTTAAACGCTGCTAGTAGTGGAAGCGCTTCTCTTAGTGTTGGGGCAGCTTCTATTGCTCTTCCTTCAATTGTAATTGCTTTAGTAGGAGCGGTTGCGGTTATTGGAGTCTCTTCTGGACTCATTAAAATCCCACCTTCTAATCACGTCTCATTATTTATGAGTCGAAGTACTGAATTAGGATTTGAAATTGATCGTGATCAAAATAAATCATATGTAATGTATTTAACTAATACTGAATATTCATATTCAGAATCAATTGATTTCATTGATCAAGTCGTCTTTAAAGATTTAATCCCTAACACTGTTTATGATTTAGCGGTTTATGATACGAGTGTTGATCCAAATGAACTCGTATATACCGGAAATTATTTAACTCCGGCTTATGACCAATATTCTTCTTCGATTACTAACGCTACTCAAGAAGGAGACAATTTGACCTTTGATGTTAATTATGAAGGAAATAATATCGACTTTGTGACGATTATAGTCTATGGAGATAACAACGAAGTCATCTATAAATATGAAGGTTCTCCTCTTTATCAAGTGACAGTGAATTCTATGGGACATGAAAACGTTACTTGTTCTGTCTATATTAATGGAGAGATGACTCATTTCGAGCAATTATTTGCTAGCCAAGAAATCGTTCACGTTACTAGTGTTTCTTTAGATCAATCATCCTTAGAACTTTCTGTTGGTGAAATTTATGAATTTGTAGCGACTGTTCTTCCTGAAAACGCTACAAATAAAGAATTGATTTGGTCAAGTAGCGATGAAAGTGTTCTTACTGTTAATGATGGAGTAATTACCGCTATAAAAGAAGGTAAGGCTACTATTACTGTCAAATCTAAAGATGGATTTAAATCATCGAATTGTGAAGTGATAGTTAATAAAGAACCATCAATTATTCATGTTACTAGTGTTTCATTAAATGAAACCACATTAAATCTAGAGACTGGAGATCGTTATACATTACAAGCGACAGTTTTACCAACTGACGCAACTGATAAATCTCTCTCTTGGAGTAGTAGCGATGATTCTATTGTAACTGTTACTAATAAAGGTAAGTTAACTGCTCTAAAAGCAGGAGAAGCAACTATTACTGTCACCACTAAAGATGGTGGATTAACCTCCTCATGTACTGTTAATGTTACTCAAAAAGTTGTTCCAGTTAATGGGGTTAGCTTGAACTATAGTGAATTAGAATTAAGCGTTGATAGTAGTGAAAATCTACTTGCTAAGGTATTACCTACTAACGCTACTAATAAAGAAGTAATATGGTCATCGACTAATGAGAGTGTTGCTACAGTAGTTGATGGATTAGTTACCGCTATTAGCGTTGGAGAAGCTATTATCGTCGTTGAAACAGTTGATGGTGGTTATCAAGACTACTGCATTGTTAAAGTAACTTCCTAATTTCGATTAGTCGGGTAGAAAAGTAAATTAATAGCCATCTATATTTATGTATAGGTGGCTTTTCTTATTTTATTCTTGTGGCACATTTGTGACGTCTAATGATTTAAAATATAATCATTAATTCAAGGAGGCAATTATATGAAGAAAACAATGTTATTTACCGCTATGACATCAATGGTGTTATTGGGTGCTAGTGGTTGCAATAAAACTGTAGTTCCTACTTATTCAATTACTTGGTTAGATTATGATAAATCAGTTTTAAGAGTGGATAATGTCGCTGAAGGCACTCTTCCTTCTTATGGAAGTAATCCAACTCGTGAGCCAGATGCTTATTACAAATATGAATTTACTACTTGGACTCCTAAAGTTGAAGTGGCCACAAAAGACGCCTCATATACCGCAGTTTATGAGTCTTTTCCTATAACTGAAATTAATAAAGAAACATTCGATAAAGCTAAAAACTTTTATTGTAAAAACTACACAGTTAACATCAAAAGAGATGCTGGATTTGAAGAAACAATTACTCATAACGAGAAAAATGAATATTACGGTGTTTTTACTTTAGATGGTGTTTCTTCCTATCGTGCCTTTTTTAACGATCATGATGATGTCTTAACTTATTTCACTGGTGAAGTGCATGGTAACCAAATTGAGTGGACCAACCAAATTAACGGAACAGTAAGTGAATTAACTCAATACGCTTTCGATCAAAATAAATATATTCAATCTGTAATGCATATTGATTTTGATGACTTAACTTACGACAGTGATGAAAAGTGTTATAAAGGGTCTATCGGTTCTCATGATTGGAAATTATCTTTTTTAGGAGAAAGATTATTATCCGCTGTTAATAGTATTTATGGCATTAAAACAACACTAACATTTACTGACTATGATCAAACTAAAGTAGTGTATGATCAAGCATTACGCGATTATGTTATCAATGCGTATCAACCTCAAAAAGAAACTTTGAAGAATATTATTGATTCATCCTTTGTTAATAAATATCCACATGATGAAAACGATCCTACAAATGGAGATTTAGAATTCCATCTCACATATTACGTTGATGGTGTAAATATGGAACATTACGTAATTCATATGGAACAAATGATTTTTCACTTCCTTTATGATGGAGTTAATGAAATCTGTGGAGTAAAAGAAGGTGGCTTCGTTTTTGTCCCTGTTTTGTGTTGGGACTATGTTCATGAAAGTGGAAAACGATATGTATACACTGATGAATATCATTCTAACCCATTTAATGACAACACGATTGGGACGAGATCTCGTAAAGGCATTGAATTAGTTAAAGAAGCTATTGAGGGTATCGATACTTGGGAAGATTATTCCGCTACAAGTGGCGTGGCGTCATTTACTTATAACGGTAGACATTACGCTTTCGAAATTGAACTTAATGTTGGTGGAGAAATTACTTGGTGTATCAGTAAATGCGACATCCATTTTAACGATGGAGAAAAAGATATCGAATATATCTTCGAATATATCAATACCGAATTTGACTATTATGATGGAGACGATATCCAATTCATCGATCCTGAATAATCAATTAAGATACTTCAACATCAATTAGACCTCTTAAGAGGTCTTTTCTTGTAAAAATGCCAATGACTGTTATATTTAAACATTTGTGTCTCTAATAGTTGCGTATTTATTTTTACGCAGGTATAATTTTAGTATGAACGAATTAAGAAGAAAAAGAAGAGATTTAGATATTACTCAACTTCAAGCCGCTAACGCTTGTGGTGTTTCATTAAGAACATATCAAACTTATGAAGAGACAAATAATTTGAATGACACCTATGAAGAATTATTAAAAAAACTGGATGAAATGGGTATTTTGGATGGCTCAAATTATATTGTCAGTGTGAGAGCTATTAAGAATGAATGTAGAAAGCTATTTAAAGAGAAGTACCCAGAGATTAAGTGTGCTTATTTATATGGAAGTTATGCTAGAGGGGAAGCAAATGGCAAAAGCGACATTGACATCCTTCTCATTTTAGATAAACCTATGGGCCTTAAAATCTATCGAATAGCAAACGATTTAGAAGAACAGTTTGGCAAAAAGATTGATTTACAATCATATGAGCAACTTCTTGATAATGCTTCTATGCTTAAAGACATTCTTGTTGAAGGAATTAAGATTTATTGCAAATGATTTTGAAATAGATAAGGTCAAGTATATATTTTAGTTATGAAAACAATATATATAGCAGGTGGATGCTTTTGGGGAGTTGAAGAATATTACCGTCAATTAAAAGGCGTTATTTCTACGAGAGTGGGATACGCTAATGGGGATAAAATTAACCCGAACTATGAAGAAGTGAAACACCATTTGGTAAGTCACGCCGAGACATTAAAACTTGAATATGATGAAAGTGTTATTTCTTTAGAAAAGATTCTTGAACATTTTCTTCGTTTTGTTGACCCTTATAGTGAAGATAAACAAGGAGAAGATAGAGGTCACCAATATCGAAGTGGTGTTTACTATATAGATCCGCAAGAAGAAAAGATAATTCGAAATTATTTTGATAATCATCTTTCACAAAATTATAAGATTGAGGTTCTTCCTTTAATAAATTTTTATGAGGCGGAAGAATATCATCAAAATTATCTAATTAAAAACCCAGCAGGTTATTGTCATATTAATATGCGCCTCATCAAAAATGATGAAAAGAAATAAAAATATCAAAAAAGTAACCCCCATAGGATGACAGAGTACCAAAAAACGAAGAATAGCGGATTTGCTGTTCTTCTTTTTAAATTCACTTATATTTATAGTATTATCTATAGTTTTTTTCTGCTTTTTTCAAATTCATCCCCCCACCTATAGAGGTATCCATTAATATTAAAAGCCGCTGCGGGGGTCTTCTTTGACGTTATTATAAAAAGTTATATAATACTTATTAGTTTTGGTAGCAACATATGGAAGAAGTAAGCAAAAAGAATGTACCTTATTATATTGGCTTAGTGTGTGGCTTTTTAGCGATTGCAATGTGTATTGTCACCCTTGGTTTGTCAGTGGTGAATAACAAAATTGGAATCTACACCTTATCTTCAGCGGTTTTCTTTTTGGCCCTCAATAGAGTGGGCCTCCACTTAAGCAATTTTAAGAAGAATATGTTTGAGAACATAGTTTTAACTATATTCTTATTTGTTTTACCGGTCTTAATTGGCTTAACCAAATATAACATTTATTTCTTAATTACTTCGATGTTTACTTATTCCTTAACGGTAATCATCTATTGCTTAATTAGGATGAATCAAGAAAGAACCACTCAATCATATGTTTTTCATTCTTTAGCGATTGTCTTTTCTTTCTTATATTCCTTTGTCTTTTTCTTCCCAGGAATTTACGCTCAACACGCGACTACAGTTAGCAATTCTAACTTTATCGTTTTTCTTTTCTCGATTTTGATTATTGTTTCTACTAGTAAAAATATTCTTTTCCCATATCACAAAACTTTAAAGATCAATGTGGTCTCAAAAATCATTAAAAAATCAATGCTTTTTGAAATCATTTTGGCCTTATTAATCATTGTTATTTTATGTTCTGTATATTTCACTTTGGTGGAAGTAAATATCACAAGTTATGTTGACGCTTTATGGTATTCTTTCGCGGTTATTACAACGATTGGTTTTGGAGATGTTTCTGTTACTACTACCTTTGGTAGAATGCTCTCAGTAATCCTTGGAGTAAGTGGAATAGTGGTGGTTGCCTTATTCACTTCATTCATCGTTAATTTCTATAACGAAATGAATCGAAAACGAGACGATAAAAAACTTGAAGAATATATCGACGAAGAAGTTAAAAAAGTCGAAAACAAAAATAGCGAGAAGGAACCTAAGTAAGAGGTTCTTTTTCTTTTATTTTTTGGATTGTGGCACTTTTGTGGCACTATGTTTTATAAAATAAAAACACAATTAAACAGTAGGGGGTTTTACTATGAAAAAATCACTATTCAAAAACATTTGTTTATCACTTGCCTGTTTATTAGGCATTGGTGGTCTTATTGGCGTAGCATTGTCTTCGCCAAAAGAAGCAACTCAAGTGAGCGCAGCTTCAACTTATTATACTGAAAAGAAAACTTATTTATATCTATTTAATCCAGAGACTAATAAAGGCGCTACGACTTTCCAAGAAGTCAATAACACTGGAACTTGGAAAGTCTCTCCTCGTGGAGCTGATGATGGTCAAAGCAATTATAGCTTGTGGAGAGATATACCATCATCTCAAACTATCACCTTTACTAGAAATCAAAGTTTAAAACATATTTATGAGATTGACATCTACATACAACAATTTTATGGCAAGGTAGATAAAGATTGGCATCCGGTAAAAGGTACTCTTAAGATAGGTGGCTCTGTTGTAGCTACTGCACAAAGCGATGGTTCAGATAGTTCGAGCTCAATTTTTAAAAATAAATTAGCCTATAAAGGCGATGAAAAAGATGGAGTTGTTTCACTCGATTTAAACGCCGTTAATTCTAGTTCGTACTCATTTTATTTTAATGAGATTTTTATTTATTATCGTGAATATAGCGCTATTAACGTTACATTAAATCATAATGGTGGAACGAGTACTCAAAATAGTGTTGCCTGTACATATGGTGAAGCCATGCCTGCATCAGTCAAAGTCCCTACTAGACATGGCTATCGTTTTGATGGTTACTATGTAGGAACGAAACAATACTATAAAGCTGATGGAACTAAAGCTGTCGACAAATTTGATATCAATGCTGAAAGCGCAACTTTCACTGCTAAATGGACCTTAATGCAATTTGATATCACCTTAGATGATAATGAAGGAACAGGTGGTCAAGGTAGTATTAAAGCTATTTATGGCGATCCAATGCCTAATTTAACCACTTTACCAACAAGAACAGGATATACTTTCCAAGGTTATTTCGACGCAAAAAGTGGTGGAACCCAATATTTTGATGCTGATGGTAAAGGTATTGGAACATATAATCTAACTAAAGCTACTACTGTTTATGCTAGATGGGAAGCTAATAAATATACAGTATCTTTAATAGATAATTATCCTAGTGGCACTACAGAGTATGTTACAGCAACATATGTTGAAGTTATGCCTACTCTTGAAAGTCTTCCTACAAGAGGTGGATATGACTTTATAGGATTTTTTGATGACGCAACTGCTGGAACGCAATATTACAATGCAGATGGAACTCCATTTGAAGATAAGATTTATAATTTAACAACAGATTTATCTTTATATGCTCACTGGGATTTTAACGGTCAAAAACTTATGGATCTTATTGATAGTATTGGAGAAATTACTTATCCAACTAGCCGTGAAGTCCTTATGCAAGTTGAATTTACATATTATCAAACCTTAGATAGCGTTGATAGAGAAGCATTTGCCACTGAACATCCAGAATATGTACAAAAATTAGTAGAAGCACGCGAAGTATATGATGCTCAAGCAGCAGATGCTGTTGAGGTTGTTAAAAACGCAATTGATGGTATCGTTAGAGATGGTGAAGGAAAAGTTTTATATCCTTCTTCTCAAGCCTCTATTGAAGAAGCTCGATCCTTATATGACGCATTAGCACCAGAAGAAAAAGCCCCTTCTACTGCTGTAACTAATTATAATGATCTCACTCAAGCTGAAAGCGATTATTCGGCATTAAGAAGCAACGCCATTAGTGAAACAATTGCTGCTATTGACGCGATTAGTAAACCATTTGATGAAAATAGAGAATTTCAAATTAGTAATGCTCAAAACTTATATGATGCATTAGCAGAAGATGATAAGACTGACGCGATTATCACCAATTATTTTAGATTGGTAGATGCTCACGCAGCAGACGATGTTTGTGACGCTATTGAAGCTCTTCCTGCGGTTATTGATACAGATGAATATCGTGCTTTAGTTAGCGGAGCAAGAGAACAATATGAAGCGTTGAGTGATAATCAAGAAGCTTTTGTTCCAAGAACTTCTGATATTTATTCCTCTTTAGTGGAAAAAGAAGAAGCCCTCAAAGTCATTAAAGCAATTAATGATATTGGAGAAGTTTCTTATCCAGATAGTGAAGCAAAAATTCTTGCCGCTAAAGCAGCGTATGATGCATATAAAGATAACGGATATAACTTAGAATATATTGTTAATTATGACGTTTTAGAAAAAGCATTAGATGATTATTATAACGCTGATAGCGTTGCTAAATTAATTGAAGCAATCCCTGCTCCAGCTGATAGCCAAGAATATTATGATGCAGTTGATGCTGCTAGAGCTGCTTATTATGCATTAGCAGAAGATGAACAGCAATTATTAAAGGATTCAATTTTTGATCCAGCTACGAGTATGAGCTATGCTGACTATTTGCTTAATCAAGGTTTAGCAAGAGATGTGATTGGAAAGATTGATGATATTGATAATGTTACATATAACGGTGGCGAAAACGATTCTTTAGAAGATATTGAAGCTGCTGAAACTGCTTATAACGCAATTAAAGATAATGAATATGTTAAAGGAATCGTTGATTCGATTAATTATCAAACCTTAGTGGATGATAGAATTACCTACGATCACGTTGATACTGTTGCTGATTTAATCAGTGGTTTAAATGCTAGTGAAAGCGAAGAATATTATAATGCAGTTGACTTAGCTAATTTTGCTTATGATCTACTAAGTGATGCTGAACAAGCAATTATTGACGCTGCTACTAATATTAATTACGAAAAAGTATTAGAAGATCATAAAGCTGCTAGAGAAGTCATTGAAATAATCGGTAATATCGGAACCCTTACTTATGATGGTGGAGCTAATGACTCATTAAGTGATATTGAAGCTGCTGAAGCTGCTTATAACACAATTAAAGATAATGCTGATGTTAAAGCTATCGTTGATTCTGTTAACCATCAAACTTTAGTGGATGACCGTGAAAGTTATGATGAAGTTCATCACACTGTTACTTTAATTCAAGATATTGGTGAAATTAAAAACGACGAAGAAACTAAGGAAGACTTAGAAGAAGCTTGGGCTGCATATAATGCCTTAAGCGAAGATGAAAAAGCATTGGTTAAAGGATACGAAAATTGCGAAAAAGTATTAATTGACGACCAAAAAGTTTATGAAGTCTTAGTCTTAATTGATGATATCGGTGCGGTTAGCTATGACTCTAGAAGTGAAGATGCGATTAGTGAAGCACGTGCGGCTTATGATTTATTAAGTGAAGATCAAAAAGAACAATTAGGCCAAGCCAAACTTGATGAATTAAAAACTGCTGAAAACGCTTTAGCAACATTAAAGAAAAATAATAATATCTTGCTAATTTTGCTTTTAATCGCAGCTTGTTTAACTCTTGTTGGTGGAGTTTGGTTCTTAATCGTCTTATTAAAAAAGAAAAAGAATAATAATGATGATCACAACGGTAATAGTGGAAGTTCTAAAAAAGAACCAGTAAAAGCTATGTCTATTGGTGGAATTCTTCCACTAGCTATTTTAACAAGTAACTATTTCAGCGGACCTTGGATTGCCTTATATGCTATTGCGGGTCTAGCAGTTCTCCTTTGGATTTCAATTCTTGTGATTGTCATCATGAAGAAAAAACAAGTTGGACCATTTAAGAAAAAGGTTGAAGTTGCAAAAGCGGAACCTCAAGCTACTATTCAAAATGAAGATGAAGAAGTGGAAACTATTTCAGATGAGGAAGGTAATATCTTTCAAATTAGATATATCAAATCATTTACCGCTAAACTCATTCAAAGCCCAGAAAAAACCAAGAAATATTATGAAGAACTCAAAAATGAAGTTCTCTCATATAAAAAGACAAACAGTAGAATCTCCTGGCATTTTGATAGTGTAAACGCTGGTAGAAATTATGTTCTTAAATTTGCAATTAGAGGTAAGACATTATGTGTCTATCTACCATTAAACGCGGATGACTACTCTGATTCTAAATACAAAGTCGAAAAAGTTGAATCTAAGAAATTCGAAGATGTTCCTTGCTTATATCGAATTAAAAATGATCGAAGAGTTGGGTATGCGAAAGAATTAATCGCTGTTGTTGCTAATAATCTCAAACTAGAAAAAGGTCAAGAACAACACGAAGTATATTCTAATCTTCCATATGAGGCAAATAAGCCACTTATTGAACGTGGACTAATTAAAGAACTAAAAGTTCAAGTTAATAAACCACAAGAAGAAGTTCTTGCCTCTAAAATCAATTCTGATGGAGATGAAGTCATAACTACAAAAGATAGTAAAGGCAACATCTTTGAAATTAGATATATCAAATCATTTACTGCGAAACTCTCTCAAGCAGAAGATGTTACGAAAGATTACTATCACGTCTTAAAGAATTATGTCCTCTCTTATAAGAAGGCTAATTCTAGAGTGAGTTGGCACTATGATTCAATTAATGTTGGAAGAGAACTAATATTAAAATTTGCGATTAGAGGTAAAACCTTATGCCTATATTACGCTTTAGATGCTTCTGCTCTTGATGATAAATATAAAGTAGAAGAGGCTAAGGGAAAGAAATTTATTGACGTTCCTTGCTTATATCGAATTAAAAACGATCGAAGATGCGAATACGCGAAGGAATTAATTGATCTTTTAATGGAGAAGTTAGGGGTCGAAAAAGGAAAAGAATTGAATGATGAATATCGTATTCCTTTTGAAGACAATAAAACTTTACTCGCTAAAGGGTTAATTAAAGAAGTCAAAAGAAAAGTTACTAATAAAGAAGAGGTCATTAAGGCTATTTCAGTGATTGAAGCTGACGAGAAGATGTCAGATGAAGAGGCTGAAAAAGAAATTACCGAAGACCTAAATAGCAAAGAACATAAAGGCAAAAAAGGAATCATCAATATCGACACAATTGGCGAAAATTTCAACGATGGGGATGTAGTCACTATTGAAGCCTTGTGGGAGAAGAAATTAATCCCACATAATGTCGGATACGTCAAAGTATTAGCAAGAGGTACATTAAGCAAAAAGCTTACCTTAGATTTACAAGATTATTCGATTCAGGCTGTAAAAATGGTTCTTCTTGAAGGTGGAACTGTTAAAAAATCCAAATAAATGTGCTATTCTTTATTAAAATAACAAACGAAAGGAAAATAATATCATGAAACAAAACAAATTATCTGTTTGGTCAATCATCATTTTAGTGGTGACAGTTATTTCATTAATCTTATTAGTGTTCTCAATTGTCTCTACCGCGATTGCTATGCCTACAGTAATGGCTGCTGCTAAGCAAGCTGCCGAAGCAGAAGGAGCTGGTGAAGAAGCTGTTAAACTCGCGATGAATATCGCTATGGGTGCTGTTATCGCCGCAGTTGTTATCTCCTCAATCTTCTCTGTCTTACAAATCATTGGAGGATTCTTATTCTCCCTTAAAGGAAAATGGGGTGTCTTCTGTATCGTTGTTGCGATCTTAGGACTTGCCGCTGCAATCTTTGATTTAGTAAACGATATCAGCAAAAAAGCTGGCGCTATGTCAATCTCTGTTTCCTCAATCACTATTGCAGTTAACGCATTGATGGTTGTTGCGTGCTTCAAACACAAACAAGAACTTAACTAATTGTTAATTCAATTACTTTAAATGCCTGTTCAAATTGAACAGGTTTTTATTTGACTAATTTTATAAAATACGAACATACAATTTGATATATGATGTACATTAATTTATAATGTTTATGTACAGGAGATAAGAATATGTGCAATGTAAACGTTACAGAATTTAGAAACAATATATTCCATTATTTGAACATGATTACAAATGAAAGCATCAATATTACAAAAAATGGTGAAGTAGTTGCTGTGTTATCATCCCCTGAATCTAATTATTACAATACTTTAATTAGGTTATGCGGTTGTTTGAAAGATGATGAGCCAGAAAAAAGTTATGACGAAATGATTGGAGAAGAAATATTAAAAAGATGCGGATTTTAGTTGATACAAACGTTTTTTTAGACTTAGTTCTTCGTCGTGAGCAATGTCAAGACGCAATAAAGTTTTTTATATGGTGTAAGCAGCACAGAAATCAAACATATGTTACTTCAATGTCTCTTAGAGATATAGAATATATCGCTATGAAAAAACTCCATGATAAAAAGAAAGCGAATCAAGTTCTTGCTGATGTTTATTCAATTTGCTCTAAGGTAATAGGTGTCAGTGCTGATTCTGCTATTACAGCAATATATGAGGATTATAAAGATTTCGAGGATGAATTATTAGTTCAATCTGCAAAAGAAGAGCTTCTTGATGCTATTGTTACTAATAATGTTAAAGACTTTAAAAATTCAAAATTGCCTGCATACACCCCAAAGGATATTATCTCGCTCGTTTCATTTAAAGAGATTTGATTAAAATACATTTTAAAGGCCTGTTCAAATTGAACAGGTTTTTTATCGTAATGTCAAAGAAGACCCCACATCGATTTTTAAATTGATGAAAACCTCTATAGGTGGGGGATGAATTTGACAAATAATAGCACAAAAAACTATAGATATTGCTGTTAATACAGGTGAGATTTTGATATAATTAATATGTAAGAAAGATATCAATAAATTGATATCTAACTTCGATATTTAATGTATATGAAGCCTATAAAAAGGACCTATCGTTTTCGTCTATATCCTAACGACTATCAAAAAGATATGATTGAGAAAACTTTAGGTTGCTCTAGATGGGTCTATAATGAATTTCTTTCTATCTGTAAAAAGGAATATGAAAAAGATCATAATTATAAAATCAATAAA
>DEJH01000006.1:14846-15111 GCA_002353275.1 Caryophanales bacterium UBA2753
AATCTTTAAAAAGAAAAAGAATGATTATGGTTATATTACGATGAATATCAATAACTCTATCCGTATTATAGGTAATGAGATCCAAATTCCTAAAATTGGTAGAGTTAAATTTGTATATCATCGTCAGTTACCAGAATCATTTGTCTACACGATGGTAAGTGTTTCTAGAATTGGGAAATATTATTATGTTTCTCTTCTTGGTGAAGAAGAATATCAAGATTATCAGGAACATAGTAATGACTATCTAGATTTAGCTAATTCCATC
>DEJH01000006.1:15190-15450 GCA_002353275.1 Caryophanales bacterium UBA2753
GTAAAAGGTAGCAATAACTATAAGGAGCAACTCCTTAGAATTAGTAATCTTCATGAGCGGATTGCTAATCAAAGAAAAGACTACTTACATAAAACTAGTCGATATCTTGCTAATAAATATGACTATGTTTTTGTGGAAGATCTAGATTTGAAAGAGATGTCAAAAAGAAAGGAAGAATTAAAACTAGGTATATTTGTTAACGATTTAGCCTTTGGCACATTCTTAAATCAGCTTAAATATAAGTTAGAATGGCTAAATAA
>DEJH01000032.1 GCA_002353275.1 Caryophanales bacterium UBA2753
GGACCAAAATAATCATATCCTTTATCTTTATTATTTCTTTTGATTGATAAAGTGACATCCCCCTTCTTTTTCATGGCGATATAAGGGTAATGACTTCCATCTTTAAGAAGGATATTAAATCTAGGGTAATATTGATGAATCAAATTCATCTCTAAAATTAGAGCTTCTTTTTCATTTTGAACGATGATCGTTTCAAAATAATCAACATTTTGGACCATTGCAAAAACTTTACCAGTTTGAGGACGTAAGAAATATTGGCTCACCCTTTTTTGAAGATCTTTGGCTTTGCCAACATAAATCACTGTGTCATTTTTATCGTGCATCAAATAAACACCAGGGGAGTGTTTTAAATTAGAAATTAAAGTCTTAATTTTCTCAGTCATGAAGAATAACGACGGTCGCTCCGCCTCCTCCTTCATTAATATCTCCTAAGCGATATTTGATTTTATTTTTATCTAAATATTCATGAACCATTTTTCGGAGAACGCCGTTTCCAAAGCCGTGTATAATTCTGACTTGCTTTAAGTTTTTAATCTTACAGTTATCAAGATATTTTTCTAACGCTTCTTTAGCCTCATCTCTTCTTAAACCGATGATGTTAAGCTCTAATCCAACAGAAGTATTAATTTTATAATCGTAATTTTGTTTATTCACTTTGTGAACATTCTTTTGCGACTTCTCTTCTTTATGAAGTTTATTAAGATCAACATCAAAAGAAAGACCATCGCTAGTTAAAATATGGGCTTTATTTCCTTTAATGCGATTTACGGTTCCTTCAATGTTAAGTTGAGGGATAGAAACATAGTCATTGATATGAATCTTTTCATCATAGATGATTTGAACTTCTTCATCTTTTAAGTCATTAACTTTCTTTTTAAGTTCAATCGCTTCGTGAAGCTTAATATCTCCACTAGCGAGTCTTTTAATCACTTCTTCAATTTCAGAATTAACTTCCTCTAAAATTTGTTCTTTTTCTTTTTTTACTTCTTCTAGAAGATGTTCTTTACGGTTTTTTAACGCGTTTTGTTCATTTATAAGGACTTTTCTTTCTTTTTCGAGATTCTCTTTAAGAATGAGATTTTCTCTTTTTATACGTTCGTTTTCATCGATTTGATGCTGAAGTTCACTTAATAGAGATTCAAAGTCATTTTTATCTTTAGATAGATATTCTTCTTTGACTAAATCAAGCTTCTTTTTATTAATTCCATATCTCGTTGCAACTTCAAAGCCATAGCTCTTTCCTGGAGTTTGATATTTATATTTATAAGTAGGAAGAAGTTTCTCTTCATTGAAAAGCATCGAACTATTTTCAACGTTTGGGGAGATAAAAGCGTATTCCTTAATTTTGCTATAGTGAGAAGAAATCATCGCTAAAGAATGTTTTTCTTCTAATTCTTTTAGAATTGTTAAGGCAATTACTTCTCCTTCTTTTGGATCAGTTCCAGTTCCAAGTTCATCTAATAGGACTAAATCTTTCCCTTTAGTGACATCTAAAATTTCAGCGATGTGTTTCATATGACCAGAGAAAGTAGAAAGATTATCACTTAATGATTGATTATCACCAATATCGAGATAAATATGATTAAAGATTCCCACTTTTCCTTCTTTAATTGGTAAAGCTAATCCACATTGATTCATTAAAATTAATAAACCCACTGTTTTTAAAGAGACCGTTTTTCCTCCAGCATTAGGGCCACTTATCACGACGATTCTTTTTTCTTCATCAAGATGATAATCATTGGAAACAACTTTTTCTTTTTCAATTAATGGATGTTTAGCCTCATAAAGATGAATCTCTTGTTTCTCACTAATAGAAGCGACATTCATATCATTATTTAAAGCATACAAAGCTTTACTAGAGAGATAATCTAAATAAGAAATAACTTTGTTATTTTGGATAACTTCCTCTTCTTGAAGTAAGACCAAGGAAGTGATTTCTTTTAAGATTTTTCGTATCTCTTCATTTTCTTCGATCTTCTTAGTCGCGATATCGTTATTGAGTTGGACTAACTCTAATGGTTCAATAAATGTTGTTGCCCCACTATCAGAGATATCATAGACAATACCTAAGACCTTATTTTTGAATCCTGTTTTAACTGGTAACACAAAATGGCCTTCTCTAATCGTGACATTATTGTCACTCAGATAAGAAGAATAAGTATAGGCAATTGATGAAACTTTGCTATTTAAACTCGCTTCCAAAGAACGGATTTTTTGTCTGATTTCTTTTAGGGTTATAGAAGCGTTATCACTCACAGTTAAAGAAGGAGTAATAACTTTCTTAATTGCTTTCTTCAATGAAGAAAGTTCGTTTAATTTTGAGACATATTCATTTAAAAGTGGAAAATCGCCCACTACTTTAGAGAAATGAGAGATAATCTTCTCACTAGTTTCGATATCATTAAGAACATAATTTAAATCATTAGGAGTGAGTAAGGCTGTCTTTTTTGCGATTTCAATTAAAGAGAGAAGAGTCACGCTATTAGAGAGAGGAAGATAAGAAAATCGAGAGATTAAATCCATCATCTCTTTCACTTCGTTAAGAGATCTAATCACTTCTTCTTTTTTATTAGACATTTTCATCTCTAAAAGAAGAGATTTACCACCTTCAGTTTTACTGAATTCGATAATTCTTTCTTGAATCTCTTTAAATTGAAGGACAGAATACGCGTCTAGCATGAGTAATTTATTCGCTTTCAATACTTAAGTATAGCAAACTAATAGATTTAATCATAAGACAAATGCTTCAAAACTATTTCTTTATAAATTAGTTGAGTAATCTTAAAATAAATCCATGAGCAAAAATCTAGTCACTATCAAGGTTGATAAAGAAACATTTTCTAAGATTAAAGAACATTACAAATCTTTTCTTGTTCCGAGTGAAGGCGAATATGTTGATTTTATGGCGGTTTATGGAGAAATCTTAATCACCGGATATCGCTCAAAAAAATCAAAGTGGTCAATTGTTTTTAAAGGCGAACACGCTTCAGAAGAAGCTGACGAATGGATAGAAAAGCCTTTAGTGAATCTCGATTCAGTCGTTGAGAAAAAAGAAGAACTCCACTACGTGGATTATGGAGAACAAATTGGAAGTGATGAAGTTGGGGTTGGTGATTATCTTCTCCCAATGATTGTGGTTGCTACTTATTTAAGAAAAGACCAATATCCAACTTTAAAAGCTCTTGGAGTTGCAGATTCTAAAAAATTAAGCGATAAGAAAATCAGAGAAATCGCTCCACTTCTTATGAAGGAAGTTGAATATAGTAAGCTCACTCTTCCAAATGAAAAATATAACGAGATGTATGAAAAGGGAGAAAATATTAACTCCTTAAAAGCAAAGATGCATAATCGCGCTTTAAGTAACCTCCATCAAAAATATATCGATGT
>DEJH01000003.1 GCA_002353275.1 Caryophanales bacterium UBA2753
TTCAAAATCAATTAAATCTTTATGACCTAAGATTGACCAAATTTCTTCTCCTAAATGTGGAGCGATACACGCAAGAGCCTTAATGAATCCTTCTAAATATGGAAGATAAATCTTCTCAGCTTTATAAAATTCGTTAGTGAGAACCATCATTTGTGAGATCGCAGTGTTAAATTTAAGAGCCTCAAAATCAGCGGTGATCTTTTTAATCGAGAAGTTATAGATATAATCTAATTTCCCATCGTTTTCATTACTGAATTTTGAAGTGCATTCTTTTTCGGTATACAAACGATAAACACGGTCAAGATATTTCTTCGCTCCGTCTAGTCCAGTATCACTCCAAGGTAAAGAAGCTTCTAATGGTCCCATAAACATTTCATATAAACGAAGTGAATCGGCACCATAATTATTTACAACATCATCAGGATTAATGACGTTTCCTCTACTTTTTGACATCTTTTCTCCATTAGAGCCTAAGATCATTCCTTGATGGAATAATTTCTTAAATGGTTCTGGAGTAGAAACTATTTTTTGGTCATAGAGGAATTTATGCCAGAATCTGGCATAAAGAAGATGGAGAACAGCGTGTTCTGCTCCTCCGATATATAAATCAACTGGAAGCCAGTGATCTAATAATTTCTTATCTCCGATGGAGTTAGAATTATGTGGATCGATATAGCGGATATAATACCAACAGCTTCCCGCCCATTGAGGCATAGTGTTAGTTTCTCTAGTAGCGTAACTACCATCACTTAATGTGACTTTAAGCCATTCTTTAGCATTCGCTAAAGGACTTTCACCAGTTCCACTAGGTTTATATTCTTCCATTTCTGGGAGAATTAAAGGCAAGTCATAATCGTGAAGTGGGATTAATTCTTCTCCTTTAATTAACATTGGGATTGGCTCACCCCAATATCTTTGACGAGAGAATAACCAGTCTCTTAATTTATAATTAACTTGTTTTTCACCTTTTCCAAGTTCGATAAGTTTATTTAAAATTGCTTCTTTTGCTTCTTTGATATTCATTCCATTAGCAAAATCGCTATTGATGTGAGGAGCGTCCCCCGTAAAAGCGTTTTCGGAAATATCGCCTTCCAAAACTTGGTGAATTGGTAAACCATATTTTTTGGCAAAGGCATAATCTCTTTCATCATGAGCAGGAACCGCCATAACCGCCCCACTACCATAGCTTGCTAAAACATAATCAGCAATATAGATAGGAACTTCTTTGTTGTTAATTGGATTAATTGCATATCTTCCTAAGAAGACACCTGTTTTATCTTTATTTAATTCGGTTCTTTCTAAATCTGATTTAGATTCCACCATTTTTAAATATTCATTAACTGCCTTTTCTTGCTCTTTACTCACTAGCTTTTTAACTAAAGGATGCTCAGGAGCTAAGACACAATAAGAGCAGCCAAAAAGGGTATCCACCCTAGTAGTAAAAACATCAAAAGATAAATCACTATCTTTAATAGCAAAAGTGATTTTGCTTCCAGTAGAGCGGCCAATCCAGTTTCTTTGCATTTCTAATGTCGAAATCGGCCAATCAAGTCCTTCTAATCCTTCAAGGAGTTTATCGGCGTAATTAGTGATTCTAAGTAACCACTGCCTCATCGGTTTACGAATAACAGGATAGCCACCGACTTCACTTTTTCCATCAATTACTTCCTCATTAGCGAGAACTGTCCCTAAAGTTGGACAGAAATTCACTGGTCGATAATCGACATAAGCAAGTCCACTATTATAGAGTTTTAAGAAAATCCATTGGGTCCATTTATAGTAAGATGGATCGCTTGTCGCAATTTCTCGATCCCAATCATAAGAGAAACCAAGGGATTTGATTTGACGACGGAAGTTATTAATATTCTTTTCGGTGATGATAGAAGGATGTTGGTTTGTTTTCATCGCATATTGTTCAGCAGGTAGGCCAAAAGAATCCCATCCCATTGGATGAAGGACGTTATATCCTTGCATTCTTTTCATTCTTGCGAGAACATCACTAGCGGTATATCCTTCAGGATGACCGACATGAAGACCTTGTCCGCTTGGATAAGGGAACATATCTAAAATGTAATACTTTGGTTTACTAAAGTCATAAGTATCACATTTATATGTTTTATTCTCTTCCCAAACTTTTTGCCATTTGGGTTCTATCTTTTTATAATCGTATCCCATATAAACACCTCAATAAGTTGTTTTATTTTAATAAAGATAAATATAGTTGGCGATATTGTTTCACGCTTTTAAGCCAACTATTGTCAGTTTTTAAAGCATTTTTCACGAGTTGATTGAAAATATCTTTGTGGTTGTAATAGATGTCATGAGCGTATAAACAAGTGGAATTCATATCCCATTCGTTATAAGCATCAAATCCAAATCCATTAGATGTTTCTTTGTTATAGCCATCATAATTGATGACTGAATCACGAAGTCCTCCAGTTCTTCTAACGATTGGAAGAGTTCCATATCTTTGGGCAATCATTTGTCCTAAGCCACATGGTTCAAATAAGGACGGCATTAAGAAGAAATCGCTTCCGGCATAAATTTGATGAGCGAGAGCGTTATTATAGCCGATATAAATTGCGACATGATCTGGGTATTCTCTGTGTAGTGCTTCCATTTCTTGTTCACAATCATATTCCCCACTTCCTAATAAGATGATATTTGCTCCCCGATTAGCGAGCTCTCTTACTGCTGGGAAGACGAGATTCATTCCTTTTTGCCAAGTGATTCGACTAACTAAGGAATATAAAGGTGCTTCTTCATTAGATAAACCAAAGTGTTTGATTAAATATCGTTTATTTTCTCTTTTGCCTGAGATGTAATTTTTTAAGCCATATTCTTTAACGAGATATTTGTCTTTGCTTGGATTAAATTCTTCATAATCAATTCCATTAAGAATTCCAGTAAAGTCATATTCACGATATCTAAGCACTCTATTTAATCCCATGCTTCCTTCTGGAGTTAATAATTCAAATCGATGATTAGGAGAAACGGTTGTAATCTTATTAGCGTAAACAATTCCCGCTTTTAAAGTTGAAACTTTACCACCGAATTCAACGTTTCCGTTTTGATATAAATAATCAGGAAGATTATATAAATCTCCTAAAGAATATCGATCTAAAATTCCTTGGAAAGCAGGATTATGAATCGAAACCACAAACTTCGTGTCTTTATAAAAATCTATATGATTTTCTACTATATAGCAGAATAGCATTCCAGGTTGCCAATCATGGACATGGAGGATATCGGGTTTAAAATTAATCGCCTCTAATAGTTTTGCCACTGCTTGAGTGTAAAACGCAAATCTTTCCCCATCATCGTCATAGCCATATATTTGATCTCTTTCAAAATAATGGCGATTTTCAATGAAATAATAAGTGATGCCATCTCTAATAATTTTAAAGACGTTTGAAGTTTCTTTTCTCCAAGAGAGGTTCACTGAAAGATTAGTGACATATTCTAAAGTTAGACCAAGGGATTTGACTTTATTATATAAAGGTAAAACGATAACAACTTCATCTCCAAGGTTAACGAGTTCTTTACTTAATGAATATGTGACATCGGCAAGCCCACCAGTTTTGATAAATGGATTGGCTTCTGAACAGGCCATCGCGATCTTCATTAGATATTCGCTCCTTGAGAGATGACAATCACATCTTCAGAAGTTCCCACTAGTCGTTTAGCGTGAACGATTTTAACATTCTTATCGCATAAGACGTGATCAAGTTTTGCTTCTTTTCCAATTAAAGTTTTAGTGAAAATAATCGAGTTATTTACTGAAGCATTTTTCTCAATTACAACATCACGAGAAATGATGGAATTGGTGACTTTTCCTTTAATGATCGCTCCATTAGCGATAAAGCTATTTTGAACTTCTGCATCTTTTCCGTATAACGCTGGAGCGGTATTGTGAGTGGTTGTATAAATTGGCCAATCAGGTAAAAATAGCTTACTTCTTACATGATAATTAAGTAAGTCAAGTGAGTGATTGATATAATCTTCCATTGATAAAATTGGGATGACATATCCTTTAAATTCATACGCATTAACTTCTAAAATCGATTCGTTAATCATGTAATTAACCATATCGTTAATGGAATATAGTTCAGAAACTTTTTGGCTATCAGCGATTATTTTACGAAGAGTTTTTTTACTGATGATATAAGTCTCTAAAGAGATATCGGCTTCATTAGTTCTACCGACATTACGTGTGCTTTCTTTAACGATTCCGTTTTCGATTTTATATTTACGGCAGTTGATATATTCACGGTTAGCATCACTGACATGAGTGTAAATCGAAGTGATAGCAGCACCGCTTTCAATGTGCTGTTTAACAATTGGACGAAAATCCATTGATGAAAGGAAATGAGTTGGGGCAATAACTGCGTAATCATAATCCAAATCATCTTGTTCATTGATGACGCTTCTTAAGTTATTGATATCAGTGTTAAATGGTTTATTTGATAAACCTTTTTCATTGATTAATAATTCAATAGAACCGGTTTTGGTGTTATTAGTGTAAATAGCGCCACTACCGATATGTTTTCTAATTCCAACAATTCCTTTTCTGACAAGTACATAAACTTTATCGATATGGGAATTGGAGAAATTAGATAAGGTGAAATCAATAATTCCATATCTTCCTAAGAAAGATAAGGCCGCAAGAGGTCTATTCTTTGTGATTTCCCCTAAATGAGGTTCGTTATGTAAATTACATATACCAATTATTTTACTCATATTAACCTCCTATTTTTTTGCAGTGTTAATTAAGACGACTTCGTCTCCATTAACATTAATCTCACTATTTTCTTCAATCACACTATTAGGGGCGATAATTGCATTATGAACGCGCGCTCCTTTTTTGATAATTGAATTTTCCATTACGACACATCTAGTAACTTTAGCGTCGCTTTCAATCGTCACTCCAGTAGAAATGACGGAAGAATCGACATTACCTAAGATAATCGCTCCTTGATTAGCGATACTTCTAGTAATTGAGCCTTTTTTACCAACGTATTGAGGAACGGAATAAACATCCTCTGTGTAAATTCTATTAGACATATCTCCATCATAGAGATTGAGTTCTTTTTTATCTAAAGCGATATCCATATTAGCTTCATGGAGTGATTTTAATGTTCCGACATCTCTCCAATAGCCTTTAAAGCGATACGCTTGAAGTTTCTTTTTATCTTTTAATAAATTAGGGATGATATTTTTACCAAAATCGTGCTCACTATTTGGATCTTTATCATCGGCAAGTAAATATTTTCTAAGTGTTTTCCAAGTGAAAACATAAACACCCATAGACGCTAAATTGCTGATTGGGTTTTTAGGTTTTTCTTGGAAGTTAATGATTTCATCTTTCTCATTAACAACCATAATTCCAAATCGACTAGCCTCGCTAGGGTCGACTTCAATAACGGAAATGGTGACATCTGCTCCAGTTTGTTCGTGGAGATTAATCATATCCGTATAACTTGTTTTATAAATATGATCTCCAGAAAGAATGACCACATATTCTGGATCAGCGTTATCTAAGAAATCGATATTTTGAGTAATCGCATCAGCGGTTCCTTTATACCAATTTGCTCCTTGTTCAGTTTGTCTAGGAGCAAGAGTTGACATTAAACAGTGAACTCCGTTAAGCCCCCACTTTTCTCCGTTACCAATATAAGAGTCTAATTCAGTTGACTCATATTGCATTAAAACACCGACAACATTAATGCCAGTATTAGCGCAGTTTGATAATGGAAAATCAATAATACGATATTTTGCAGCAAATGAGACGGCTGGTTTTGCAGTTTTCTTAGTTAAGGATTCTAATCTAGTTCCTTTTCCACCAGCAAGAATCATTGCTACGACTTTATTTCTACTTGCCATGTTATTACCTCCATGGACTATATTACTACTCGCATATTTTTTATTAAAGAAATAAATATTTAATTTATTTATATAGTTTTTTGAATAGTTGGTGAATTTTTTGAAATAAATTTTATAGTTGTAGGTTATATTCTCTAATTCTTTATCTTTCGTTATTTTTGAGTTAGAATTATTGCATGAAATTAAAAGTCGCTACGTGGAGATTAACCTGGAGATTCCTTCTCGCCTTTTTATTTGTCGCTTTAGCGATCTTTGGAATGGGCTCTTCCATCTTTTTAGGGGTGGTCGATGGGAAAATGGTCTTTCTCCCTTGGAGTGCTGGTCACACCATATTATTAGCGGTCTTATTTGGAACTTCAATTTCCTTTTATATCGTTTCTCTTACTTCATTTTATTATCAAATTGAGAATTCTTATTTCATCATGAGAAGGTTTGGTAAGACTTATGAATTTGAATACAAAAGTATCGAATTTATCTATATTGAAGAAAGCAAGAAAAAAAATATGGTCATTTTTTATACTCCGAAAAGTAAAACTCGATATCTTTTAGGGGATAAAGAAGGAAAATTATTAGAGACTTTAATCAAAAAATGCCCAAATGTTTTAACCGTTGAAGAGTTTAGACGTAAACACCCAGAAGAAAAATATTAATTCTTTATTGCAATTAACATTTATCTTATGATAATGTTTTCAAGACGCTTAAGGAGGTCAGTGATATGTCAAGAGTATGTCCAGTTACCGGAAAAGGACCAGTCAGTGGTAACAATCGTTCCCATTCATTAAGAGCAACTCGTAGAAAATGGAACACTAACTTACAAACTCGTACAGTCTTAGTTGACGGCAAAGAAACACGCGTTCGTATGTCTACTCGTGCTTATAGAACCCTCAATAAAGTTGAAAAATAGTAAGTACTACAAAATAAAAATATGACCGATTCGGTCATTTTTTTATACTCACTTAATTACTGAGCTAATTAATATTAGAGGAATTAATAATAATGGAGAAGATAATAGGATCATCCATTCAGAGAAGGCAAGAGGAATATATTTCTTTCTAACACTTTCTCCTTTTTCATTAATCTCATTACGGAAATTAAATAATTGAGGATTGAAGATAAAAATTAATGAAAATAGGAATAATAATCCCGAAACCACTAAAGCGATAATTAAGGAGACATTTTTATAATCGTAAACTTTACACATTGAATAAGATAAATAAGTTAAGAAAGCACTTGCGGTTGTAAAAGAGATAATCGCTCCTAAATTCAAATATAGATGTTCTTTTAATTTATTAAGAGATAATAAAGGAAGAAAAGCTAAGCAAAATAACATTATCACTACTAAAACAAGGAAGATAATTGGTAAAACATCAACAAAGCGAGAGACAAAAGAAATCACTCCAAAAAGCACAAAAGCTAAAAAGAGGAAAAGAATATAAGTAATTGATCCTTCTTTACTTTTTAATTTAGGGGTAACTTCAAAAGTGAATGTATTTAAAACATTAATATTTTTCTTATTATATTT
>DEJH01000072.1:0-138 GCA_002353275.1 Caryophanales bacterium UBA2753
TCCATAATTTAATTTATTTCCTTTCTTAATAAACTATTTCTTTAAATTTTCTAGATATAAGCCTGGTAAGACAGCATACATGGCTGCACAGATAACGAGGTCTTCTTTTCTAGTTTTTTCATTTGGTGCATGAGCTTC
>DEJH01000072.1:244-1820 GCA_002353275.1 Caryophanales bacterium UBA2753
GAAACACCATTAGTGGAGAATGTCCATTTATCAATGATAGGTTCTTTTTTAAATAAGCCTTCATAACCTTGTTTCATGGATTGAACAAAGACTGATTCTTCTGGAATAACCCAGGTTGGGAAATAACATTCTGTTGGATATAGTAATCCAGTATAGGATGGCCTTTCATAACGATACATCTCAACTTTAGCGTTCGCGGCTTTAACTCCTGGAAGAGCTTCAATTTCCGCGATTGAGGTCTTATCGTTTTCTCCCACTGTAAGTCTTCTATCTAAAGAAATCCAGCAGCCATCAGCAACTGCACATCTAGATGGTGATTTATGGAAGATTTGACTAATTGTGACTGTGCCTTTACCTAAGAATGGGTCATAAGCGAGTCCTTTTTCATTGAGTTCCTTAACTTGCTCAATGATTGGTGCCATCTTATAGATGGCGTTGTCTCCTCTTTCAGGAGCGCTACCGTGACAAGAGATACCTCTAACGGAAACTTTAATTTCCATTCTTCCTCTATGTCCACGATAAATTCTACAGCTAGTTGGTTCAGTAGAAACGACGAATTCTGGTCTAACTTTATCTTCTTCGATAATGTATTGCCAACAAAGTCCATCACAGTCTTCTTCTTGGACGGTACCAGTAATCACTAATGTGTAGTCATCTTCTAAACCTAAATCTTTGATGATTTTAGCAGCATAGACCATTGAGGCCATACCGCCTTCTTGGTCACTAGTTCCTCTACCACCAATATGGACATCATCTTCAAATCCTTTATATGGATCAAATGTCCAGTTTTTGATTTCTCCAATACCAACAGTGTCGATATGAGCGTCCATGCCAATAAGGTGTTTGCCGTGTCCAATATAGCCTAAGATATTTCCCATTGGATCGATAACCACTTTATCAAATCCAACTTTTTCCATTTCTTCTTTAATGCGAAGGACAACTTCTTTTTCTTCACATGATTCAGAAGGAATAGCGACCATATCTCTAAGGAATTTGACCATGTCAGCCTTATAGGCTTGAGCTTTTTCTAATACTTTTTCAAAAGGTACTTTCATTATTAAATTTCCTTTCCTCTAAGTTCCTTAATCTTTTTATCGTATTCGTGAATCTTGTTGTATTCAGCTTCCCAGAATTCTGGTTTCTTCATGCTATCAAGATAAGCTTTGGTATAACCAAATGGTAACCAGTCTTTCTCTTTTTGAGCAAATAAAGCATCTTTAGCAGCCTTACCACGTGTATCTAAAATCATCGAGGTATCCGCTCCCATAAAGACATCTTCAAACCATCTTTCTAAGACGTTAGGTGTGACTTCAAGTTCTCTTTGTTTTAAGTTTTCAATAACAGAGTCATATCTATCAAAACTATCAGTAGCGATAGTGACGACGTTATCTTCAGGTCCTAATTTGAGGTATTTTGCCATTTTAATAGCACCTAAGATATTACAAATACCAGAAACACCAAATAAGTTAACCATAGATTCCGCTAATTTCTTATCAACACCATGTTTGACTAAAATATCAGTACCTTCATGGATGACTTCTAAGCCTCTAACACAGTTATCATCAACAATTTGAGT
>DEJH01000072.1:1914-2303 GCA_002353275.1 Caryophanales bacterium UBA2753
CCACCATTGGTGAGAGTACTACATTCATGTGGTTCTAAGGCGACAATTTTACATTCTGGGAATGCCACTTTGATTTGATCACCAGCTGCTAGAGTACCTGCGCTACCAGGTGCGCTACAGAAAGCAGCAATTCTTCCGTTACCAATACCTTTAACAGCCTCGATACAGCTATTACCAGTGACGTGTCTATGGAAACGATAGTTAGGTAATAATTCAAATTGAGCCAATGTTCTATTTTTTGGATCTTTCTTTAATTCGTAGGTTCTCTCAAGAGTTAAGATAACATCAGATTCACTACCTGGAGTTAAGTCTAATTTCGCTCCATATTTTTGAATTCTTTGATATCTTTCTTTGGACATATTGTCTGGCATAATGACAATCGCGTCATA
>DEJH01000072.1:2405-14332 GCA_002353275.1 Caryophanales bacterium UBA2753
TGTGTTTTCCTGGGATAATTTCTCCATCTACACATCCTTCAATTAAGGTGGAATAGGCAGGTCCAACCTTGTGTGATCCACTTGGGAAATATTTACCGAGTAAAACAACAATATTTGCGTCTACTCCAGTTAAAGCTTTTGGAAGAACGATCTTATTAACTTCATCCTTTTCGTTTTTCCAAGTGATGTTAAAGAGATTGATTGGATCAAGTTCATTCTCTTGTTTTGCCTTCAAAGCCTTTTTTCTTACTTCAGGGTCTTGATGGCTTGGGTTCAACATTTCATCATATGTTGGACCAAATGGGATTTTTGACATATTTAAATTACTCCTTTTTCCTTTAAGTAAATGTCTAACTTTTCGATATTTGGCTCCATTAAGTCTGGCTTAACGATGGCCTTTTGAGCGTTATTAGGATCTTTAAGTCCATTACCAGTGACAATTATAGTAACTGATTCATCCTTTTTGATGATTCCTTCTTTAAGAGCTTTCGCTAGACCTGCTACACCTGTAACACCTGCTGGCTCTCCAAAGATTCCTTCAGTTTTTCCTAATAACCCCATAGCCTTAATGATTTCTTCATCAGGAACACTAATCCAAGCGCCTTTAGAGTATTCAACCGCTCTAAGAGCTTTAATTGGATTTCTTGGAATACCTACAGCGATAGAATCCGCAATAGTATTCTCATCACATTCCTTTAGAGGCTCATGATTTTTAGCGGCCACCACAAATGGTTCACAGCCCGTTGACTGCACACCTAAGATTCGTGGGACTCTATCAATAAGTCCTAATTTGAATAATTCATTAAAACCTTTATAAACTCCACCAATTGTACAGCCATCTCCAACAGAAACGACTACCCAATCAGTTGGTTTAAAATTAAGTTGTTCGGCAATTTCTAATGAAACTGTCTTTTTGCCTTCCACCATAAATGGGTTGATGGCGGCATTACGGTTATACCAACCATGTTTTGCGATTGCTTCTTTAGAAAGCTTAAATGCTGCTTTATAATCTCCATCCACAATGACTAATGTGGCTCCATATAACGAGATTTGTGTTAATTTTCCAATTGGAGCGCGTTTAGGAACAAAGATTACTGCTGGTAAACCCATATGAGCAGCGTGACAAGCACAGCTACTAGCAGCGTTACCAGTAGAAGAACAAGAAATCACTTTCGCTCCCGCTTCAATTGCCTTAAGTACCGCAACTCCACTAGCCCTATCTTTGCTACTTCCACTTGGATTAAGTCCATCATCTTTAATATATAGTTCTTTAATTCCTAATATCTTAGATAAATTATGAGACTTAACGAGTGGAGTCCACCCGATTCGAAGCATTTCATCAATGTGATCTTCTTTAATTCCCATGATTGGAGCGTATCTCCACATCGAATAGTTACGATTTTTCTCAAAATAGTCTTTTGTTAAGACTTTTTTTAGAGCCTCATAATCATATTCGACATCAAGAATTCCTTTTTCACCGCAATCAGGGCAGGTTAAAAGTGCTTCTTTGGTTTCAAAGAATTTCCCACAGATTGTGCAGCGATATCCTTTAATATAATTCATCAGTGCCCTCCTTTAAATTTATTTCACTTGTTTGAGGAAATCCCTCAATAAATTCTTTGCAACTTTTTTACGATATTCCATCGTTGATCTTTGGTCAGTAATAGGCTTTAATTCATGATCATATTCATTGATTATGTCATCAATTCTCGCTCTTAATTCATTAACTGACTTTCCTTGATATTTCTCTTCAATAAAGTGATTTCTGACGACTTTTGTGGAAATACTTCCGAAAACTATACGTAAATCTTTAATCTTTCCACCTTCGATTTTATAACCACCCATGAGCGAAACCTTAGTGATGGTTTCTGCTTTTCTAGAACCGATTTTGCGATAGTAGAAATTTAAGTCACATTTTGGAACAATCACTTCAGTAATTAGTTCATTTTTTTGGCGATCAATCTTTCTCACGCCTTGGATAAAATCTTCCACTAATACTTCTCTATTTCCATTAACGGAAGATAAGACAACACGCGCATTAAATAGGTTAAGAGGTAATAAACTATCTCCTGCTGGAGAAGCATTACCAATATTGCCAACTAGAGTGGCCATATTTCTAATATTAGGAGAAGCAATCTCTTTAAAAACAGTCTTAAAGATATCTGGTACAAGAGATGAATTAATTAATTCACAATATCGATTCATCGCACCAATACGTAAATTACCTTCTGCGTCGGTTTTAATGTAATCAAGTTCTTTAATATTCATCACATACAAGATGTCTTTATCAAAATTAGGAAGTAAACCACTACCTCTATGCTTTTGCACCATTAAATCAGTGCCACCCGCAAAGATATAGCAGTCTCTTTCATCAAGAATCTTTAATGCTTCTTTTAATGTAGTAGGAACAAAATGTTGGATCATAATTTAATTCCTTTCACCGCTGCTACTTTAACAGCGTCAACAATCGCTTGATAGCCAGTACATCGACATAAGTTGCCAGATAAAGCAAATCTTATCTCTTCTTCAGTTGGATGAGGATTCTTCTTTAACAAAGAATAAGTAACTAAAATCATGCCTGGTGTACAGAATCCACATTGAGATCCGCCTCTATCTGCAAAGGCATCAGCGATAACGCGATATTCACTAGTTTCTCTAAATCCTTCAATAGTCATAATATTTTTATTAGCAGCGTTAATAACTGGACATAAACAAGAATTAATTGGCTCTTCATTCATTAAGACTGTACAAGCTCCACATTCTCCTTCTCCACATCCTTCTTTTGTGCCTGTTAAATGTAATTCATTACGTATAACATCTAATAAACGCATTGTTGGATCAACGTCGAGACTAACTTTTTGATTATTTATAACAAAACTAATTTTCATGGTTCAATAGCTCCATAATATATTCTGGTGTTGCTGGGATATCATGCACCTTGCGACCGATTGCTTGCTCTAAAGCAAGAGCAAAAGCAGGGGCCCCACCAACAAAAGTTAATTCTCCAGCACCTTTAGCGCCAAAAGCACCATATTTAAATGGATTGTCAATTAATTCAGTTTCCATATTTGGTAAATCCATTGTGGTTGGAATTGAATAATCCGCTAAAGTCTTTTGTTTAAACATGCCGTTTTCTGCAACTTCTTTTTCTAAATAAGCCCAGCCTAAAGCTTGTGCTAAGCCACCATCAGCCTGACCCATAAGAATTCTTTCATCAATCGCGTGACCGACATCATAAGTTGACCAGCATCCTTCAATTTTTACTTCGTAAGTAATTGGATCAACAGATACTTCAACGACATTAACACCCCAAGCATAGCCAGGATATGCATCGCCTTGCATCTTTGCTTCATCCCATTTGATATAACTTGGCCCAACATATGGTTCAATGATTTCTTGCTCTTCTCCATCTTTCCAAATTTGTTTCAAGTGAGCAGCAGCTTTAGCCGCTAATCCACCAACAATAATAATGGTTCTACTAGCGGCAGTTGGCCCAGTAGATAAAGTTTCATTAGTGTCAGGAGCGTCATAAATTACCTGATCTTCAGGTATTTCTAAAGTATCAGAAACGATACGTTTTAAGGTTGTTCTATTGCCTTGCCCAAAATCAACTTGGGAAGTATAGAAAGTAACAATCCCGTTTTTATCTTTTTTAATTCTTAATTGGGCTTTAATTAAGTCAGATTCTCCACTACCAGTAAATCCACATCCATGTAAGAACATTGATAACCCAATACCTCTAAAGGATTTGTCTTTCGCGTAGAGTTTAACTTTATGCTTATAATCACTCATCTCCATCGCTTTATCCGCTAATTCTTTTAAAACGATTGGATCTCTAAATAATCCAGAAGTAGAAGTGACATCACCTTGTTTAACAAGGTATTTCATTCTTAATTGCATGCGATCCACTTTTAAGTAGTCCGCTAAATGGTTAATAAATAATTCAAAAGCAAATATTGATTGAGGAGAACCAAATCCTCTAAAAGCGGCACTTGGAACCTTATTAGTGCAATATGCATCTCCAGAGATATCAACATTTTCAAATGTATAGACATCAGTGGCAGCGATTAATGCACGTGATAAAACAACCATAGAACAGCCAATATACGCTCCTCCATCAATACCTACATGAATCTTCACACCAATAATATTGTTTTTTGCATCCATATAAGCAGAAATTTTAGTCTTAGATGGATGACGTTTAGTGGTGTATGTAATATCTTCTTTACGATCAAAGAACATTTTGATTGGTTTTTTAACTTTCACAATCGCGGTAGCAAGTTGAGCGGCCATTAAGGATGGATAATGTTCTTTCCCTCCAAAGGCTCCGCCGACTGCAGGTTGAATAACTCTAACATCACTTTCCTTACAGCCTAATGTTCTAACAATCGCCTTATGAATATAGAAAGGACATTGCATAGATGCTTTAACCACAATTTGGTTATTTTCCATATACATAAGCATTGCTTGCGGTTCTAAATAGACTTGTTCTTGGTATCCAGTAGTGAATTCTTCAGTAAATACTTTTTTCGCATTTTTAAATTTGGAAACATCACCTTTAGTGAATTCTTTATGAACATAAGAGTTCTTCATTTCAAAAACTGGTTCAAGTTCTTCATATTCCCCTTTACATAAAGAGGCTAAATATAGACACATCCCTTTATCTGGACCAACTATTAAGCCCATTGCTTCACCAATATAATTAACTTTTTTATCAGCAAAGACTGGCCAATCAGAAGCGATAATATTCACAACGTTCTCTTTGACAATATCTTTAGCGGAGATAAAGTAATAATCTTTTGGTAATTTTGGAACATAGATTCCTTTTAATTTTGCGTGTGCTTTCTCGCTTCTAACTTGCACCGCAAAATAGGCATCATCCATTCGGATGTCGCAAGTAAAGATAGCTAGACCCGCCATCTTCTCTTCGTTATCTACTTTTTTAACTGATGTATCAAATTTTTTCATATTCTTAATAAATTAAAACTTAATAGCCTTCACTGGACATTTAGAAGCACATAATCCACATCTAAAGCATTTAGAGGCATCAAATGTAGGAACTTTAGCTTCATCCATGTTAATGGCAAAGTATGGGCAATTTCTCATACATAAACCACAGTGGGTGCATTTTGCTTTTTCTACACAAGGCAATTCATGTTCGTAAGTCACTTTATTTGTTAAATGAGTATCAATGACGTCTTGAACAGATTTAAAGCCGTATTTTTCTAACTCTTTTGGTAAGTCCGCAAGAACTTTAGCGTATAATTCTTTTCCTCTTAACATTGGGGCGGAAAGCATACCAACTGCACTTGCTCCTGCTAATAAGAATTCAATGACGTCTTTAGCAGATGCACATCCTCCAACCCCAATTACGGTTAAAGAAGGTTCAGCTTGTTTAATGGTATAGACAGTCGCTAAAGCTAAAGGTTTAACTACTGGTCCACTCATCCACACAAATCCTTTGTCATTTGAGCAAGCCATTTGACGTTTTTCCACATCAATAACCATACTAGGACCAAGTGAATTAATAGCAACAACCCCGTTAGCACCGTTCTCTTTAATAATATGAGCAAAATGTGCTGGATCTGGAATATGTGGTGAAATCTTCATATAGAAAGGCTTACTTGTGTGCTTTCTAATAGTTCTTACTACTTCCGCCATTTTTTCATGGTCAGTACCAACATAGTGACAGCTCACTTCAAAAGCATCAGCGAATTTATCTAAGGCAGGAATAAGTTCTTCCATATCTTCTTTGGTATATCCAACAGAAATAATTAGAGGTGTATCTCCTTTTTTAGCAACTAATTCTGGTAGAAATTCATTTATCCATTTTTCTTTTGGATATTCAGTCCAGAGTTCACAGTTAAAGATAGCGTTATTTCCTTCTCCAATAATACATGGATGAGGAATATGAGCGTCTTTAGTGGAAATGGTTTTCGCTACTAATGCACCTAAGCCTTGTTCTTTAAGCCAAAGCATCTTTTCAGCATCACCAACAAGAGGGCCTGCTGCTGGCATAAGTGGGTTTTTAAGAACTAAACCATCGAATTTTGTAGATAGATCCATAATTATTTCTCCTTTACTCTTTTCCAAAGAGTGTCGCTATATTTTCGTGCTTCTTTTAATTCGTTTTTCGCTTTCATAGAAACTAATTCGCCTGATTTCACTAAGCGTTTTCCGTCAACATAAACATCATTAGGTCTAAAATTAGGGAATAAGCCATAGAATATATGACCAAATGCGTTACCACTATTCATTTCAGTAAATGGGGTGTAGTTCACTAACATAAAATCAGAGACATAGTCTTTTTTAATTTTTCCTAATTTGATTCCAAGCCTACGTGAAGTATATTCATAGGCATTATTAATCATTTTAGCGATATGTCCGATATTTAAAGCAGTTGGAGATTCATTTTTTAAATGAGTAAGATACATCGCATTTTGATATTCAACCGCCATAGAGCTAGATAAGCCGTCATTACCAATCATCACTGGAATGTCTTTTTCTAAGAATTTCTTAATATCGGTAATACCAACGGCATTATTCAAATTACTGGTAGTGTTAACCACCATATAGGCGCCTCTAGCTTTAACAATCTCTAGTTCTTTGTCAGTTAGATAAACACCATGGACAATTAAAGAATCTTTATTAATAAGATGATGCTTATCTAATCTTTCAATAATCGAAGTATGATATTTCTCTTGGGAGTCAGCTTCATCCATATCACTTTCCGCTACGTGGATATGAATTGGTAGATCTTTTAATTTACGAGAGATTTTCTTTAAAGTATCTTCACTAAGTGACATCGAAGCGTGCATACCAAATAAGCCACTTACGTGAGAAGTATGATATCTATTAGCAAAGCTAATGTTTTCTTTAATACATTCGTTAACATTATAGCGATCACTAGTTTCAAAACATAAAATGCTTCTTAAGTGTAAAGTGTTATCTAATGCTTTCTTTAAAGAAGTCAAGGAACCTAAAATATCTCGACCTGAAGCGTGATGGTCAATAATTGTAGTCACTCCGTTAAGTAAAAATTCACTTCCCGCAGCAATACCAGAATAATAGGTAATTGGGTTATCGATTTTGCTATCTAACTTCCACCACATCTGGTCCAAAATCTCTTGGAAGTTTTTAGGATTAAATGGTAAAGCAAGACCTCTAGCAAAGATGGAATAGATATGAGAATGAGCGCAAACAAAGTTAGGCATTAATAATTGTCCTTTTCCTTCAATTACTTTATAACCTTTATTTTTGAATTCAGACATCTTGCCAACTTCTTGGACATGTTCATCAAAAACAACATATCCAGATTCGATATAGTTCTCGTAATCAAAAATTCTGACATTAATTAAAGCGTTCATAACCTTTTCATCTCGCATTTCACTAGTCTACCTTTATGAGGGTAGAATTTATCGTCTTTTAAAATGAATTTGCCTCTAGCAATTGTGCCAACAATCTTATTAGATAAATGCATTCCTTCATATATAGAATAGTCCGCCACACCATGAGGTTTACCCACGACCTGAGGGTCACTAGACATAATCACTAAATCCGCGTAATTTTTAACTTTTATGCCGTTTTTGTACTTAAATCTTTGAATTTTCGCGGTATTTTGACACATTTTTTCAATGACTTTTTCACCAAACATTTCATACATTACTAAAAAGCTTGTCTCAATTCCGCCCACACCTAAAGGATGACCTTCTAAAAGTGGATGAGACTCTTTATCACTTTTATTAAATGAGCAGTGGTCAGTACCGATAGAGCAAATATAATCAAAATATTTGCACATCTTTCTTCTCTCTACTTCACTTCTTAAAGGAGGAGCAAAAGTATATAAATATCCATTGTCCTTTTTAAGAACTTCATTATTAAAAGCAAAGTATTGAGGACATGATTCGATAAAAATGTATTTACCAATATATTGCTTATATTTGTTAACTATTTTTTCTAGAGTAAATCCACTAGAGCAATGCACCATATATAAGTGGCCTTTAGTTTTGACCGCCATTTCGCATAATTTAAGAGCCTCAGAAGTTTCTGCTTCGCTACTTCTAGCATTTGGCAAATCTTTATAAGTTAATTTTTTATCGTGTTTAATCATCTCATCATTTTCAATATGAGCGCACACCACAAACTTATATTTTCTAGATAGCTTTAAAAGTTTTTTGATATCTTCATCATAAGTTCTACGATGAGTCTCAGAATAAGTAGTGAATAGTTTCACTGTATTCATTCCAAGCTCTTTCATCTTTAAAACATATTCTTTTAAATCGCCACTAGGCTCTTTAATACAGGCGTGGAAATGATAATCAACATTACAACCTTTAGCTTCTTTTAATCGTCTATTATAAGTTTCCACTAATTCTTTAGCGTTCCTACTTGGATCTAAGAAATCCACTATAGTGGTTACTCCGCCATAAGCTGCAGTTTTACTGCCGGCAATGAAGTCGTCTCGACTAGTAATAGTTCCGCAATATAAAGCAAAATGAACATGAGGATCGATAAATCCTGGCAAGATTCGATTATGATGAACGTCAACTACTCTAGAAGCGCTAGGAGTGTCTACTCCAATATAAGAAATGCGCTCACCAGAAATACCGATATTCACTTTCTGAAATCGTCCGTTTATATAAGCAAAACCATTTACTAATAGTAAGTCGAGCATATTATTTTTTTAATTCTTTAAGTCCTTTTAAGATCTTTTCCGGAGTAATTGGAAGAGTGTGGACTCTAACTCCAGTAGCGTTATAAATCGCGTTACAAATGACTGCTGGTGGGGTATCAATACCAATTTCACCAACGGACTTCGCACCAAATGGACCTGTAGGTTCATAAGAATCTGCAAATTCACTTGTTAATTTATGGATTTCTTTATGGGTTGGGATGTGATAACTAAGGAAGTTATTAGATAATAAATTACCTTTCTTATCGTATTTCACATCTTCGAAGCACGCCATACCTAAACCTTGAACAATACCGCCTTCAACTTGACCTCTAGCAAGCATTGGGTTAATGGTGGTGCCACAATCAGTCACAGTGACATAATTTAAGACTTCATATTCGCCAGTTTCTAAATCAACTTCTACTTCCGCATAAGCTGCCATAAATGGAGGAGGAGAAACGTGACCAAAATAAGACTCAGTCACACTAGCTTGATGTAAGTTCTTGTTATATAACCATTGAACTGATAAATCATATAAGGAGACGGTCTTATCTTTACTTGTAAAGATCTTACCATCAAATTCAACATTTTCAGGTTTTTCTCCAAGATATTCTGCTGCTTCTTTAATAAGTCTTTCTCTCATCTTAATTGCTGCTCTCCAGGCTGCATTACCACTAATATAAGTGGTAGAGGAAGCATAAGCGCCACAATCAAATGGAGTTAAGTCTGTATCCGAAGAATAGACCAAAATATTATCCACTGAGGTTTGTAATTCTTCAGCGACGATTTGGGCAATTAAAGTATCACTACCTTGACCAATATCTGTGGCTCCAACAGTAACGTTATAGCTACCGCCATCATTGAGTTTAATAGAACAGCTACCCATATCCATAAATGGAATACCACTACCTTGCATAGCAATAGCCATGCCATATCCTCTAACTTTAGTGTCGCTAACTTTCACTCTTGGCCAATTTTTATTCCAGTTAATTAATTCAGCACCACGCTTAATACAATATGGAAGTTTACAAGATTCCATAATCATCGCGGTACCTTTAGTGCCTTCACCCATAATCTCAAAGATTGGGGAAGTTTCTTTTTCTTTCATGGAGTTCTTTTCACGGATTTCTTTTGGATCCATGCCAAGTTTTTCCGCAAGGATATCGATTGTGGACTCTAAAGCATAGTTACCTTGAATCGCACCATATCCTCGATATGCTCCAGCAGGAACGTGGTTAGTGTAAACCACTCTTCCACCAAATCTCACCGCATCAACTTTATTATATAAAGGAAGAACTTTACTACCGACAATCATAAAGACTGTTAAAGCATGCTCTCCATAAGCACCAGTGTCACTTAAAGAACGACAATCAATCGCATTAATTCGACCATCTTTCATCGCTCCAATTCTCATTTGTATACGCATTGGATGACGAGTGTAAGATGCCCCAAAGACTTCTTCTCTGGTATAAACTAATTTAGAAGGTAATCCTGTTTTTAATGTCGTTAAAGCACAGAACATTTCTCCGTGGAATGCTTGTTTACCACCAAATCCACCACCAACACGAGGTTTAATAAATCTAATTTTAGAAACTGGCAAACCTAAGGTTGTAGCCATAATTCTTCTCATATGGAATGGAGTTTGAGTAGAAGAATAAATAACTAAACGATTATGCATATCAAGTCTAGCATTACTAGAGTGAGTCTCTAACATCGCATGAGCTTGGGCTTGAGTATAAAATGTTTCATCTACTACAACATCAGATTTAGCGAGTTCTTTTTCAACATCACCAACATGCATCTCATAGCTAGCCGCGACATTCTTTTTAGGATCAAATCCAATTGGGAACATCTCTTTAATGCCGTCTTCTGGATGGATAACTGATTTATTTTCATAAGCAGTTTCAAAATCTAAAACAGGTTCTAAAACTTCATATTCTACTTTGATTAATTTAAGAGCATCTTCAGCGACTCTTTCATCAACGGCCGCGACCATTGCTACTTCATCCCCTACGTATCTTACATATTCATCTAAAATGAACTTATCATGTGGAGATGGTTCTGGATAGCCTTGTCCCGCTCTAGAAAAGGAGACATGAGGGACATCTTTATAAGTAAGAACTAACGCTACTCCATTTAATTTTTGAGCTTCACTCACATCAATAGATTTAATATGAGCAAATGCGTGAGGAGATCTTAAAATCTTAATCACTAAAGAATTTTGTTCAGCTAAATCATCAGTGTATTTGCCTTTACCTTGCATTAAGGCTCTGCCATCAAGGGAATGGGTTTTGTTATTAACAACTTTCATATTTTTCTTATCGATAGCCATAATTATTCCTCCTTAAGGTAGGCCTTAATAGCTTTTAATTGGCTATGAAGTCCACTGCAGCGGCATAAATTGCCAACGATATAATCATTAATTTGTTCATCAGTTGGATTTTTAATATTTTTCTTTAATGCATAAACAACTAAAGCGTATCCAACATTACAGAAACCACATTGATCCGCTCCTTCTTCTGCAAAATGATAAGCGATTTTAGCAGCTTCTTCTTGTATACCTTCTATGGTAGTGACGTGTTTATTCTCAATAGAGGCAGTAAGAACACTACAAGACATCACTGGTTTGCCTTCTAATAGAAGTGTACAGCTACCACAAGTAGATTCATTACAACCAACTTTAACAGATTTAATTCCATGACTTCTTAAGGTCTCGGATAAATATTCATCTGGTCTCACATCATATGACACTAAAGTGTCATTTAAATAAAATTTCACTAACATTATTTACTGACCTCCTCAAGTCCTCTTCTCACGTAGACTTTCGCTAAGTCAACACGATACTCTTTAGAGGCATCTTTATTATCCATGAAGGAAAGTTCTTCAACCGCTAATTCAGCAGCGTGAGCAAAATCTTTACCTCCATTATTTAAATATTCCATCGCTTTATAGCTTCTAGCGGCGACCATTGGTCTAGCGCCAACGACAACACGATATTCTTTATTAACTTTAGCGACTGCAATATTCACAACTGGGAAATCTAAGGCGGTAGTTTTTACTTTCTTGAAGAAGCCTTTACCTTCGCCCTTTTTAATATGAACCGCCACTAAGATAGCGTTTAATTTACCTTTATAGTTTAAGTATTCTTCTAAGCTCATTTTTTGAGCAGGATAGAATTCTAATTCAACATCATAAGGAAGTAATCCAGTAATCACATCTGAGAAAGGATATCTTCCCATGATTGATCCTCCGATAG
>DEJH01000016.1 GCA_002353275.1 Caryophanales bacterium UBA2753
ATGAGATCAAAATGTCTCTTACATAAAGAACGTAATGCGAGAGTGTGATAAGATATCTTCGGATAGGGTTTGAACTCTATAGATGATAGATAATTAGCTATCAATCTCGCATCGGTCTTATCGGTCTTTACGCCTCTGAGTGTTTGTGAATTCTTGAACTTGTAGACTAGCAAAGCGTTAAGCTCCATGAATTCAATTCCAGATCGTTCCAGGTAGACCTTGAAATTATCCTGGTAATGTCCCGTTGCTTCAAATCCTATCCTTTTAATTTCTAACGGATTTAAAGAACGATACATTTCCATAAACTGGTCAAAGCCAGTTCTTGAGTTATCAAAAGAAAACACATTTCTAATGATGACTCCTGACTCATCAATAACGATGCAGTCGTGCTTATATTTGGAAATATCAATTCCAATATAAAGCATAAAATCACCTCCTTAGTGAGTTAGCTGTTACGACGGACTTCTTACTCTCGTATAATCGCGAATGATAAAACGTCTAGCGTTACTTAACTTATTAACGATGGTAGTAAAAAGCCGTGTCCTGAAAATCCTCCGAGCCATTTAGTGGCAAAAAGATGAGACAGGTACACAGCATATAGAAATTATAGCCTAGAAAGGAGAAGTTATTCAGTCATCAAACTAGGCTTAACTGAATAATACGAAATAAGATGAAAAAGTTATTAATCTTAACAACTTTATTAGCGTCAATGACCTTAGTGGCGTGTGGAAACGATGATCCAGGTAGTAACCCACCTGCTCCAGGCCCAACAGGAGTAAATCTCGATATTAACAAAGAGACCGCTAAGGCGAATTTAATTAATTTAGGAAAAACAACACACTTTGAAATTTCCTACATTGATTATTCTATCCCGGGAACCGAAACCAATTGCATTTACGGATCTTCTGGAGAGAAGATGTATTGGGAAAAAGATATTAATGGTGATAGTAAAGTCCATGAAGTCATTATTAATGAAAGCGAAAACACTGAATATGATCGCTACACCTTGATTGATGGAAATTATGTTAAATCTGTTGTCAGTACCACTGTTGAATCTGAATCAATGTATAATGCCGCCAGAGACTTTTCCAATTCCAAATTCTTTATTGCTCATATCTTGGATGGTGATCAAGTTTATACTAGAAAAAATTCAACAACTTTAGCCGGTAGAGATGTTCGCATCTTTGATTATGATTCTGAACATGGTCATGAAAGATTCCTTATGGATATCGAAACTGGTATTTGCTTATCCGACATCAAATATAGTGATGCTAGTAAAACCATTGTTGAGGAAAACATATTTGTGGTCACATCATTCAAAACCGGAGCGGCTGTCGTTACTCCAAACTATAAATAGTATTTAAGCTAATAAAAAATGACGAGATTTAGTATCTCGTCATTTTATTTTGCTTTAGATATTAAGAAGTCCAACCGCTTCTTTCACTCTTTTAAGAGTGGTGTTAGCGACTTCTCTTGCTCTTTGAGCTCCTTCAAGAAGAACTTTTTCATAGATTTTACTATCTAATATTTCTTGATATTTCTTTTGGAAAGCACCAAGTTCTTCACATACCACATCAGCAACCGCTTTTTTAAATTCGCCATATCGAGCGTTAACGAATTCTTTTTCGGCTTCTTCAATACTAATTTCTTTGATTGCTGCATAGATTGTTAATAAATTTGAAATGCCTGGTTTATTTTCAATATCATATTTAACTTCACTTCCAGAATCGGTGACCGCGGACATGATTTTCTTACGAACGACATTTAAATCATCTTTTAAGAAGATATCTCCTTTTGGATCACTTTTGCTCATCTTTTTACTTGGGTCAGATAGAGACATTATTCTCGCTCCAACTTTTCTCATTTCGTATTTTGGAAGAGTTAATACTTCTCCATAGCGATGGTTGAAACGATTAACTAAGTCACGGGTAAGTTCAACATGTTGAACTTGGTCCTCTCCAACTGGAACGATATTCGCATCATATAAGATGATATCGCTCGCCATTAAAACCGGATAAGCAAATAAACCTAAACCAATCGCGCTTTCATTCATCTTTGCTGATTTATCTTTAAATTGAGTCATGCGCGATAATTCGCCCATATAAAGATAATTTTGCATAATAGCGTTAAGTTCGGCATGAGCAGAAACAGAACTTTGTAAAAATAAAGTATCTTTTTTAGGATCAATACCGGCAGCGAGATAAAAACAAGCAAGATCAATTGAATTTTGTCTTAATACTTCTGGATCAATTGGTAAAGTCAAAGCATGAAGATCAGCGATAAAGAAGAAGCATTCTCCTTTACTAGTTTCATGTTTCAAATTTTTAAGAACACCAATATAGTTTCCAAGCGTTAATTGTCCGGTTGGTTTAATCCCAGTTAAAATACGATTTGCCATAGTTTTTCTCCTATTGATGTATATTATATTCATATTTGTGATGATTTTCATTCACAAATTATTTGTTAATAATGTAAATAATCGTTATCATATATCCATGATTAAAATTTATACCTCACCAAGTTGTTCATCATGTAAGAAAGCAAAAGCCTTCTTTAAAAAGGAAGATATCCCTTATCAAGAGAAGAATATTTTTGTTAATGTTCTTAATGAAAAAGAACTTCGTGATATCTTAACTAAAACTGAAAACGGAACCGAAGATATCATTTCCACGAGAAGCAAAGTTATTAAAGAAAGTGGAAAAGATATTAACAATATGACCATTAGTGAACTCATCGCTTTTATTAGAGAAAATCCTTCTGTATTAAAGCGACCAATAATGGTGGATGAAACTAAGGTTCAAGTAGGGTATAATTCCGAAGAGATTAGAGTCTTCATTCCTCACGAAAAAAGAGTGGCGGAATGGGCGTGTAAAAAGACTGATTGTCCTACCTATAACGACTGTAAATAATTTAAATAGATAAATAGGCTCGTCTACTCTTAGAGATGTAGCCTTTTTTATATGTCACTCCAAAAGGAGAAAATTTTTGATTTAATATAGAAATTGCCTCTTCTCTACTTCTTGCTTCGATTTCTACATTATAGTCAATGATCCCGTTATATTCATTTTTGTCAACCACTAAAAGGAAGTTTTTATATTTAACTTCTAATCTTTCTGTGAATAAATATGTGAGATATTTTATCTTAGTAATATCGATATTTCTTTTCTTTAATTCTTCAATAATATATTTATTATCAATCTTAAAATTCTTGAGATATTCATCTATATTTTTTATATAAATAGGAAGGTTAAACTCTTTATCATTATTTTCTTCCTTTATCTTTAGAGTTAATTCATATTTTTGATGATTAATTTCTCTTAATCTTAAAACCATTCCAGAATTAATAATATTTCCCTTATCATCATCAAAATAATAATTGGTGTTTCTCACTAATCTTTTTCTTAAATTAATCGAAGAGAAATGGTTATAAATCTCTTTATATTGAGATTCACTAATCATTGCTCTTGCTTCGCATTCATTATTGATAAGAGTCTCTTTTAGCATATAATAATTATGCAACAATTATTAAAGTATGAAAATTGGATTATTTGTAAAACAAGAAGTTGTCTCAAAAGAAAATGAAAATAGTCTTATCAGTAAAATTGTTTCTCTTTCTCATGAGATCGATAATAATCATCCAGAAATCGTCTTTACTGTTGGAGGAGATGGAACTTTATTAAAAGCGATTCAAAAATATCTTCCAATCATTGATGAAGTTACTTTTGTTCCACTTAATAAAGGAAAGCTCGCTTATTTCTCTGATTTTAAAGTTGAAGATATCGAAGAAATTTTATCTTCTTTCTCTTCTTTTGATAAAAAATCATATCCTCTTTTAAGAGGGCGATTTGGAAATGAAGAAATATACGCTTTAAATGAGATAAGAATTGAAAATCCATTTAAAACTTTAGTAAGAGAAGTTTATATTAACGATGAATATTTAGAAACTTTTAGAGGAAATGGATTACTTGTTTCTTCTCCAATTGGATCAACTGCTTATAATAAATCTCTTTCTGGAGCGGTTATTTCTCCTAATGTTTCCGCTATAGAGTTAAGTGAAATTGCCCCAATCAATAATCGTTTATATTCCTCTTTAAAATCTTCTTTAGTCTTACCTAATAATGCAGTTATCTCTTTAAAAGGAGATCTTTCTAATGTGGTTATTGGTTATGACCATTTAGTGAACACATCTGCGAAAGGAAATGAACTAGTTATCACTATTAGTGATAAAAAAGCGAATATTTTAAAAAGAAAAGGCCATTCATATATCAAGCATTTGAATGAAACCTTTGTTGGTAAATAAGATGATGGTGTTATTAACTTTTAAAGATGCTTTGAATGACTTCCTTAAAAATGGTGGTTTATATATCGCTATTGGGATTGTTGGCTTAATTATTATTACATTAGCTGTTTTATTTATTATTAATCGCAAGAAGAAATAATCTCTTTAATCTTTTCTTTGATTTCTTTTACTGGAAAGCCAACAACATTGTCATAACTACCGACAATGTTTTTTATTAAATGATATTTCTCATTATCCTGGATTCCATATCCTCCAGCTTTATCTAAAGGAGATTTACTTTCGATATATTTTCGAATTAATTCATCATTTAATTTATTAAACGAGACAGAAGTAGAGACAACATCCACTAAAACTTTGTTTTTGTAAAAGAGGGCAAAAGCAGTATAAACATAGTGAGTCTTATCACTTAATTTCTTTAATATTTTATAAGCATCATTTTCATCTTTTGGTTTACCAATAATTTGCTCATCAATAACCACAATTGTGTCTGCAGAAATCACTAAATCATTTATATAAGATTTATATACTTCTTCCCCTTTCCTTTTAGCGATATCTTTTACCGCTTCTATTGGAGAGAGAATATAACTTTTTTCTTCATCGATATCTTCGGTAATAGTCAAAAAGTCTGATGAAATCAATTTCATCAGTTCTTTTCTTCTAGGACTTTTACTTGCTAAGATATATCTCATTAATTTTTGCTCATGATTACTGGAATAATCATTGGGTGACGTTTGATCTTTCCATATAAATAATTAGAGACAACTTCTTTGATTGAATTTTTAATCTCAGCAAAATTGGTTTTGCCCATTAATTTACTCTTTACTGTAGAAGAGATAATTGTTGTTAATTCGTTAATTGTCTTCTCATTATTTCTTGTAATAATTCCGCGGTTATAAATCGTTGGTTCATCAATTAAGGTGTTATTTCTTGAATCGATTGCTAAAGCAACAATCATCATTCCATCTTCGATTAAGATTTTTCTATCTTCCATAACCGCATCTGCGAGTCCATTAATATCTTTTCCATCAATATAGCTAACTCCATGTTCAACTTGATAACCAATTGATACTTTGTGCTTGGCTAAAGTTAAAGAATCTCCATTGTCTAAAACGAATGAGTGACTTAATGGAATTCCTAATGATTCCGCGAGTTCGGCATGGAGTCTAAGCATACGATATTCTCCATGCATTGGCATGAAATATTTTGGGTTAAATAATTTAAGGATTAATCTTAATTCTTGTCTAGAAGGGTGACCAGAAGAGTGGATGTCCGCTAAGATGGAGTTAGTGATACATTCAGCTCCACATCTAGTTAATAAATTAACGATATGAGCAATCATAATTCCATTTCCTGGAATGGCGCTACTAGAGAAAACAACGGTATCTCCAGGAATGACATGAATATCTTTATGTTCTCCAGAAGCAATTCGACTAAGAGCAGCGTTAGGTTCTCCTTGAGAACCTGTACATAAAATTAGTACTTCGTTATTTCTAGTTCTTTTAACTTCGTCAGTGGTAATAATTGTATTATCTGGAATATGGATATAGCCAAATCCACGAGAGATTTCGACAGCTTTTTCCATGCTTTTTCCAACGATTGCAATTTTACGATTATGACTAACTGCGGATTCACAAATTTGTTGAATTCTGGAAATGTTAGAAGAGAAAGTAGAAACAATAATTCTTCCTTTCGCCTCATTAAAGATTTCGTTAATTGAATCGTTTACATTTTTTTCGCTAGGTGTATAGCCTTCATTTTCTGCGTTAGTGGAGTCACTTAACAAGAGATCAACTCCGCTTTTACCAAGCTCAGCGATTTTTTGTAATTCGATATCTGGTCCAATTGGAGTTAAATCAACTTTAAAGTCGCCAGTGGAGACAATTCTTCCTTCACTGGTGTTGATAACAACACCAAAGGAATCAGGAATTGAGTGAGTCACTCTAAAGAATGAGACATCAAAGTCACCAATTTTGAAGGTACTTTCGCTATCATAGATGGCGATTTTAACTTGATCAGCCATTCGATATTCTTCTAGGCGGTTTTTAATTAAGGCGGCAGCAAGTCTAGGAGCGTAAATTACAGGAATATTAACGTGTTGAATTAAAAATGGAATTCCACCGATGTGGTCTTCATGTCCATGAGTGATGATTAATGCTCTAATCTTGTTTTTGTTATTTTTAAGATGAGTAAAATCAGGAACGATATAGTCGATTCCAGGAAGTTCTACTCCTGGAAATTTCACTCCACAGTCAATAATTACGATTTGATTCTCATTTTCGAAGCAGTACATATTTTTACCGACTTCGCCTAAGCCCCCAAGGGCATAGATGGAAACAGGTTTAGAAATACTTTTTTCCATAAAAAACCTCCGCCTATATAAAATTACATTATGCTATGTAGTTTTAAGTTAACTATATCGTAGCACAAAATTTAATATTTTGACTACATGTATATCTCTTTATAAAGATTTTTGTCGATTGAGATTAAACTTTTTAACTCAAAATATCTCTTTTATCAACTCCGTGATAAAATATAATTATGCCTTTAGGAAGTGCTTTAAATAGTTTTCGATTATTATTATCTAATCTGGATAGTGAAAAACAAACTAACAATCAATTAGTGAAAAAGAATAAACCAGATAAGCCTTTAGTGTTCCCTTATGGATCAGAAATCAATTCTCTAGAAAGAGGAGAACCTGAAAAATATGGTTATTCTAAAGAATATATTCAGTCATTTTTTAATGAGCTTAATAGTGATTTCTCGATTAGAGAAAATCGTGTATTAGTTCTTAAAGATAATATCGTGATCGGTGAACAATATCTCCACCCATATGTTAGAGATAGTTGGGCAGCAGTGTTTTCTGCAAGTAAAACCATTGTCGCTTTAGCTTTAGGCTTATTATATGACGATGGAAAAGTCGATTTAGATATGCCAGTCGTCAAAATCTTAGATATTGAGAATAAAGTTACTAATGCGAGAAATAAAAAAATTACCCTTCGACACTTATTAACAATGTCGACAGGAATAACATTTAACGAGATGGAAAGTGCGACCACAAATTCATGGATAAAAGCCTTCTTTGATAGTGGTTATAAATTTAAATTAGGTTCTAAATTTGAATATAATTCAATGAACACCTTTATCATCTCCGCTTGTGTTGATAAACTCGCAGGAAAACCTCTACCTCAATTAGTTAAAGAAAGAATATTCGATCCTCTAGAAATTAATTTAACACACATGGATGTTAATGATGAAGGTCACTTTAAAGGTGGATGGGGATTACATATTCTTCCTGAAGATATGGCTAAACTTGGAATCTTAGTTAAAGACTATGGTCTATATAAAGATAAAAGAATCATTTCTATAGAATGGATTAGAATGATGACCTCAGTTCAATATTACGCAACTGAATTTGGTCATCGATTAAATTATGGATTCCAAATCTGGGTTGATGAGAAAAATAATTACTGTGTTTTTAACGGGATGTATGACCAAGACATCTTTGTTTTCCGTAATAGCGGAGTAGTTGTTGTCACTTGCTGCGCCAATAGTGAGGCATTCCATGGGGCAAATCACTTTAAGATTATCACTAAATATTTCGCTAGAAAATCGATGGGTAAATTTGCTTTATGTTCACGCCACGCTTCACGCGAATTAGTGAATCTTTCCAACATGTCTTATTATTATGACGAGATTAAAAACAAAGAATTTGTCCCAACTAGTAATTTAGCTAACTCATGTGGAATCTTACCTTTATTACTTCAAAATGAAGTAAGTACATATGTTCAAGGAGTGAAAAAAATTAAATTCAAATCTAGTGATGGTAAGGAATCATTATTCATTACTGAAGGAAATAAAACCTATAAATATGACTTTAATTTTGACAAAGGAATAAGACAAACCGTTAACTTATATGGAAATCTTTATGACATAAATGTTGACGCGAAAATGATTCTTTCCGGAAAAGGAGAAATCTTCTTATTAATTAGGTTCTTTTTCTTAGAATATGCTTCAGTAAGATACCTAAATATTAAATTTGGTAAGAGCTATGATGTTATCTCTGTCGAATTTAGTGAAACTCCAGGACTTGAATTTGTCGCTTCGATTATTGAAGTGCAAGATGAAAGCACCAAAAATTTAATCAACAATATTATTAAATCGATGAATCCCGCTAGAGCGACTGGACAAGCTAAAAACTTATTCGCTCCAGCGTTCACGATGGTCAATGAAAAAAATAAGGAGTCATAGACTCCTTTTAAATAATTTCTTCGTTATTTAATCTCACATCTGGATTTTTATTATCGATGTGATCGTAATATAAGATTCCATTAAGATGATCATATTCATGTTGAAGGACAACAGCGATATATCCTTTAGCAGAAATGACGATATTTTTATTTTGTAAAGCATCGAAGGCTTCCATTTTGATTTTGTAATAACGGTGAACTAAACCTGGATGATCTTCGTCAACGGATAAACAACCTTCACCAGCTTGTAAAGCGCATTTTCTAATCGATGATTCGATGATTTTTGGATTGACGAGTTGATATTCAATCACTCCTTCTTCAGTAGGGAGATAAACCACAAACATCCTTTTTAATAATCCAATTTGAATCGCTGCTAATCCTACCCCTTCACGGATATGGTGTTTTTTTGCGTATTCTTCATCTTGAGATTTCTTAAGATAATTAAGCATTTCATCTAGAGTTAATTTATCTTCTTTAGATAAAGGAAGATCAACTGGAAGTGATCTTTTTCTCATGATTGGGTTATTGTCTTTAACGATTTTTATTTTCATACCTACAATTATCAAG
>DEJH01000047.1:0-5144 GCA_002353275.1 Caryophanales bacterium UBA2753
ATGTTAGTCACTTCATCTAATGCATCTTTAAGTATTTCAAAAGAAAATGTAGGAGAAATTCGCAAGGTACTTTTAAGCAAAAAGCCTAATGTTGTTTCTAAAATTAAAAGAGGTTTTTATCTTGTTAAAGAATATGAGAGAGTCAGTTTTTCAAAATCCGAACCAAAAGCCTCTACTTATTCTTATTTATTAAAAAAGCCTACTAAATTAGACACTCCTTATTTCCAATTAAATTTTTTAGTAGATTCTTCAAATCGAAACGTCCATTTAGAAGACTATCCTCTTATAATTAGGAACATAAAAAATGGGGATTACACATATATTAATGGATATAAAGTAGAAGTAAGACGACTATTCATTGATTGGAAAATGCCTATTTCCTTACGCTTAAAATGGCCAGTCATTGTTAATAATGAGGGAAAAATCATTTATGTCCCTCGTTATCAAAAAGACTTTAAGATTGATAAAAACTGTAATTTCTTTGTAAAAATCTAACAAAATACATTTATATGTGTTTTGCTTTTCTTAATAAGTAAAAACTAATATAATCAATATATCTAATTTTTAGATATCGTATTTAGGAGGCTTCAATATGGATCAAGAACCAAATACCCAGCCACGTCGTAGAATTCCATTCGGTTTTATATTAATAATTGCTCTCACTATTGGTGTGATTGCCTTTTTTGCCGTTAGACTCATTAGAGGCATAGATACAAGTACACACATTAATCGTAATACTTATGTTGAAGCATTAGTTAATGACCGAGTTAGTGATGCCACAATTACACATCGTTATGGAAGTAATTTAACAACTATCACTGGTAGCGCTAAAGATAAAAATGGTAATGGTTATGCTTATACAATCAATATCGACTACGCTGCCTATCAAAGTAATATTGATACTCCAGTTAAAGTCGAAGGACAAAAATACACCGTTAGTGGAACTGATGTTACTTTTACTATCAAATCCTTTGATTCCTATAACTCATTTGTCACATCATCTTTAACCATTGATATCGGTGCTAATAAGTATGTTACAGCTAGTGACGGCACTATTACTCTAGAAGGCTTAACTTCAGGTTTTTTTGATGCTAATAATGGCACGATCACCTTAACATTAGCCAATCCTTTATCCGAAGGAAGTGTTGCTAAAGTTTCCTTTAACGCCAATACTTCTCTTTCTGTTAACCAATTAATTTTTGGTAATACTAATATCAAAGTTGGCATTGCTGATATTTATGAGCAAACTTGGTGGGATCAATGGGGACCAACCATCATCATGTTAGTTGGCTCTGCTATTTTAGTCATCTTCTTATTCTCTAGATTATCTAATTCTGTTGGTGGCGCTAACCGTCAAGCAATGGACTTCAACAAATCTCGTGCACGTCGAATTCAAGATTCAAAAACTAGATTTGATGATGTTGCTGGATGCAATGAAGAAAAAGCGGAGATGGAAGAGATTGTTGAATATCTCAAAGATCCAAAGAAATACACCAAATTTGGTGCTAAGTTACCTAAAGGTATTCTCCTAGTTGGTTCTCCAGGTACTGGTAAAACTTTACTTGCTAAAGCTGTTGCTGGCGAAGCTGGTGTTCCTTTCTTTTCTATTTCTGGTTCTGACTTTGTAGAAATGTTCGTCGGTGTTGGTGCTGGTAGAGTAAGAGATATGTTTAGAACCGCTAAACAAAACGCTCCATGTTTAGTCTTCATTGATGAAATCGATGCTGTTGGCAGACAAAGAGGCGCTGGTTTAGGTGGTGGTAACGATGAAAGAGAACAAACCCTTAACCAATTACTCGTTGAGATGGATGGCTTTGAAGATAATTCAGGTATTATTGTTATGGCCGCAACTAATAGAGATGATGTTCTTGATCCAGCATTATTACGTGCTGGTCGTTTCGATAGAAAGATTACTGTTTCTTTACCAGACAGAGAAGGAAGAGAAGCAATCTTTAAAGTTCATAGTAGAAATAAGAAACTTGATAAGGATGTTAACTTCTCTCAAATCGCTAAGAGAACCGTTGGTTTCTCTGGCGCTGATATTGAAAATATCATGAATGAAGCTGCTATTTTAGCAGTTAGAAGAAATAAACAATGCATCACGATGTCGGAAATCGATGAAGCAATTGATAGAAGAGTGGCAGGACCTGCTAAATCTTCACGCTCTTTAAATAAACATGAAAGAGAAGTCATTGCTCACCATGAAGCTGGTCACGCAATCATTGGTCTTAAACTTGAACATTCAGATAAAGTTCAAAAGATTACGATTATTCCACGTGGAAATACAGGCGGACATGTTCGTATGACACCTGAAGAAGACCGTTTCTTATTAACAAAGAAAGAATTAGAAGCTCGTATCGTTGGTTATTTAGGTGGACGTTCATCTGAAGAAATCTTCTTTGATGATGTTTCTAGCGGCGCTCAAAACGATATTGAAATGGCGACAAGAATTGCTCGTAGTATGGTTACTGAACTTGGTATGAGTGAACTTGGTCCAATTCAATATGAAAGAGATACCGGTAGTGTTTTCCTTGGAAGAGATTATGCTAATACACAAGCCAATTTCTCTTTAGCGACTGCTGAAAGAATTGACGCTGAAGTTAGTAAGATCATTAATGAAGCTCACGAACAAGCTCTTAAAATCATTAAGAAATATAAGGATGATGTTGAATTAATTGCACAAACACTTCTTGAACATGAACAAATTACTGCTGAAGAAATTGATTACCTCTTAGAACATCGTCATCTCAAGAAAGATGAGAAGAAAGAGGAAGAAAAACCAGCTGAGGAAGTTCCTCAAGAAGAAATTCAACTTTCTGAAGAAAATAAAGGAGAATAATTCTCCTTTTCTTCTATTATGTTTAAGATTGGGAATATTGAAATTAAGAATAAAGTTGTTCTTGCCCCAATGGCAGGAGTAACTTCTTTTGGCTATCGAAAATTCATGTCCCAATTTGGATTAGGATATGTAGTTACTGAGATGATTTCTGACATGGGCTTAATCTATGGAAACAAAGAAACACTTTCCTATCTAAAATTCGAAAATAGTGGACTTACTACTTGTGTTCAACTTTTTGGAAGTGATCCAACTAATATGGCTAAGGCTGTTAAAATCGCTGAATCTCTTAATCCTAATATTGCCTTTTTTGATGTTAATATGGGTTGTCCTGTAAATAAGGTGACAAAGACAGGAGCGGGCTCTGCTTTAATGAATAATCCTAAACTATGTGGAGAAATCGTTAAAGCAATAAAAGAAGTAACTGACAAACCAATCACAGTAAAGATTAGATTAGGAGTTGATTCTAAACACATCACCTTTAAAGAAGTGATAAAGGAAGTTAGCCTTGCTGGAGCTTCTTTAGTGGCAATTCATCCAAGAACCACTAAAGAGATGTATGGTGGCTTACCTCATTGGGATTTAGTGAAAAATCTAAGAGATGAAATGGATATCCCTTTACTTGTAAGTGGAAATCTTTTCACTGTTGAAGACTCTATAAAAGCAATGGAAATAACTCACGCTGATGGGGTGATGTTAGCAAGAGGAGCGATGGGTAATCCTACTTTAATTAAAAACCTAAATCATTATTTTAATAACGAAGAGATGGAAATAACGTCTCTATTAGAACAAGAAAAATATTGTGAGGGGTTAATTAAAGATTTAATTGATGAAAAAGGTGAAGATATCGCCTTAAGAGTGGCTAGAGGAATAGTGACTAAATTTTTTGATGGCTTTCCAAATTCAAAAAAACTCAAAGCAAGATTATCTAGTGAACTCAATAAATTTGAAGATTATAAGAGAATTATTTCAGACTATAACAAAGAAAATTTAATCGAATAATTATATATTTAAATTTTGACTACAAAGAAGTCAAAGTTCCATATATACTATTAAAGGACTTGGAGGAATTATCTATGGATAATAATCAAAACTTAAATGATCAAGAATTAGTTAGAAGAGAGAAATTAGAAAAATATAAAGCTTTTCACGTCGACCCATTTGGTCACGCTTTTAAAGTTACTCATTCTAGTAAACAAATTCGTGAATTATACGCAAAGAAGTCCCCTAAATCATTAGAGAGAAATAAACCAGTCGTAACTGTTGCTGGAAGAATTAAAGCAATTAGAAGAATGGGAAAAGCTTCTTTTATGAATATCCAAGATAAAACTGGTAACATCCAAGTTTATATGGGTATTGATGTCGTTGGTAAGAAAGCTTACGAATTATTTAAACTAGCAGATATTGGTGATATCGTTGGTGTCACTGGTCGAGTAATGAAAACTCGTAGTGGTGAACTCACCATTAGAGCGAGTAAATACACTCACTTAACAAAATGCCTACATCCTCTTCCAGAAAAATTCCATGGTTTAGTCGATGTTGAAGAAAGAAGTAGAAGAAGATATCTCGACCTCATCGTTAATGATGAAAGTAGAGCAATTGCTTTTGCTAGACCAAAATTAATTAGAAGTATTCAATCTTATTTAGACGCTCAAGATTTTGTTGAAGTTGAAACTGCGGTTCTTTCTCCAATTTTAGGTGGCGCTAATGCTCGTCCATTTATTGCACATATGAATGCCTTAGATAAAGACTTCTATTTAAGAATTGCTACTGAACTTAATCTTAAAAGATTGCTCGTTGGTGGAATGGAAAGAGTGTATGAAATTGGACGTTTATTTAGAAACGAAGGAATGGATGCCTCTCATAATCCAGAATTCACCACAATTGAAGCTTATCAAGCCTATGGTGATCTCCAATCAATGAGAAAACTCGCTGAAGGAATGATTAGAAAAGCCGCTAAAGATGTAACTGGTAGTGATATTGTTACTTACCAAGGCAAAGAATTAAATTTCCACAAACCATTTAGATGGGTTTCTATGGCCGATCTTATCTTAGAGAAGACTGGCATCGATTTTAGAAATATCTATGATTTTGAAGAAGCAAAAAAATTAGCGGAAGAAAGAGGAATTAAACTCGAAAAACATAAGAACACTGTTGGGCATGTTATGAATGAATTTTTTGAAGAATTCTGCGAAGCAGAACTCATTCAACCAACATTTGTCTATTCTTATCCAATCGAAGTTTCTCCTTTAACTAAAAAAGGTAAAGATCCTCGTTATACTGAAAGATTTGAATTATTTGTTAATGG
>DEJH01000047.1:5278-9451 GCA_002353275.1 Caryophanales bacterium UBA2753
GCAGGAGGAATTGGTATGGGCATTGATCGATTAACTATGTTACTTACCGACCAAGAAAATATTAGAGAAGTAATTCTCTTCCCAATGATGAAAGATCGTTAATATTTATGAAAGAATCTCGAGTTAATAAATTTAAAGAATATCGTGATTCTATCTCTAATGAAGGTAGCGAAGTTTTTTCTTCCCCTTCAAAAAGCGAAAAAGTCTCTGAACAGATGAGACTTTTTCTTCTTTTAAAAAGAAAGAAAATGGCAGGTAATATCTTATTAATAATGATTGCAATGGCAATTATTGTCTTACTTGCTGTTTATGGCGTCATGTTATTTTAAGGAGTACATTCATTATGAAAATTTCAATCGCTATTGATGGACCTGCCGCTGCAGGAAAAAGCACTGTTGCTAAAAAGATTGCGGAGATTTTAGGTTATACCTATATCGATACTGGTGCGATGTATCGTGCTTTTACTTGGTACTGTATGGAAAAAGGTGTTGATTGTCAAAATGAAGCGGAATGCGTAAAACTCATTCCTGAAGTGACAATTAAATTACGTCCTAATGGCTTAGTCCTTTGTAATGATATTGATGTAACTCGTGCAATTAGAGAACCAAGAGTCTCTGGTAACGTTAGTTATATCGCCTCCTATAAAGACATACGTCTTTTCTTAGTTGATCAACAAAGAAAAATGGCCTCTAAACATTCTGTAATTATGGATGGTAGAGATATTGGAACCTATGTTCTTCCTGATGCGGATGTCAAAATTTATCAAATTGCATCAGTTGAAACTCGCGCAGTTCGTCGATATGATGAAAATATCGCTAAAGGAATCCCTTGTACTTTAGAAGAAATTGAAAACGATGTGAGAAAAAGAGATTATATTGATTCCCATCGTGATTTTGCTCCTCTTAGATGTGCAAGTGACGCTATTACTTTAGATACATCTTTTATGACTGTTGAAGAAGTGGTGAATGCCATTATTGAAATTATTAATAAAAAATTGAAAGAGAAAGAAGCTAATGCCTAATAAAATTGTTGCGATTGTTGGTTCTCCTAACGTTGGTAAATCCACGATTTTTAATCGTATCATTGGAGATAGACGTGCAATTGTTGATGATGAAGCAGGTATTACTCGTGACCGTTTATACGCTAATGCCACATGGTTAAAGAAAACATTTACTTTAATTGATACCGGTGGAATTGAAATTGAAAATAAACCATTCCAAGAACAAATCAGAATTCAAGCCAATATCGCGATTGATGAAGCTGACATTATTATCTTTGTGACCGATGGTCAAGTCGGGGTTACTAGTGATGATAGAATGGTCGCTAAAATTCTTCATAAGGTTAAAAAACCAATTATCCTTGCAGTCAACAAGATTGACAACGGTTTACAAAGCGCTAATGCGGCTGAATTTTACTCTCTTGGTCTTGGAGAACCCATACCTGTCAGTGGTTCACACGGCGTTGGCATTGGAGAAATCCTTAATCGTATCACCGATCTAATCGGAGAGAATGAAGCCGAAAAAGACGATGAATCTGTCACATTTTGTTTGATTGGAAGGCCAAATGTAGGTAAATCTTCACTCACAAATGCTCTCCTTTCACAAGATAGAGTTATCGTTAGTGATATTTCAGGAACAACCCGTGATTCAATCGATACTCCTTTTGTGAAAGACGGACAAAAATATATCGTTATTGATACAGCTGGTTTAAAGAAAAAAGGGAAGATTTATGAGGCAATTGATAAATATTCCGCTATACGCGCACTTAAGGCGATTGAAAGAAGTGAAATTGTCTTATTAGTGATTGATGGTCATCAAGGAATTATTGAGCAAGATAAGCACGTTATCCAATATGCGACCGATTTACATAAAGCAATCATCATTGTAGTCAATAAATGGGATATTGTGGATAAGGATACAAACACAATGTCTTCCTTCACTAAAAACGTCAGAAAAGAATATAAATTCTTAGATTACGCTCCTGTTGTTTATGTTTCAGCGTTACAAAAGAAGAGATTAGATACACTTTTTGAAGCTTTAATTAATGTTCATAACGCTTATCATACTCGTATAAAAACATCTTTATTAAATGATGTCCTTCAAGAAGCTCAAGTGATGAATCAAGCACCTGATTTTAATGGGGGTAGACTAAAGATATATTATGGCACTCAAGTCTTATCTTGCCCTCCAACAATTACTTTAGTGGTCAATGATCCAAATTTTATGCACTTCTCATACCAGAGATATTTAGAGAATAGACTTAGAGAAACATTTAACTTTGATGGGACTCCAATAAAATTTAATCTAAAAAAACATAGTAAAAAAGAAGGATAAAGGTTTATAATCAAGATAAGGAGAAAATTTTAATTACAACATCATGGAAAAACTGAATAAAAACGAGATTATTGAAATCGTCTCTGAAGCTGTTCATGTTTCAAAAGTAGACACCAAGAAAATTATCGATGCGACCTTTGAACTTATACAGGACACACTTCTAGACGGACAAAGCGTTAACATCAAGAATTTCTGCGTCTTTGAACCAAAGACTAAAAGCGGCCGCAAAGGCACTCACCCAAAGAAGCACACTCAAATCGAGATTAAGCCAAAGAACACTGTTACTATTCACTTAGCAAGAGAGTTCAAGGAAAGACTTAACGAAGATTAATTAATACAAAGAGACCTATTTAGGTCTTTTTTGTTGCTTGTTTTCTCTTTATACTTTAAGTATGGACCATAAAATTGAACTATATCAGTCTTTAGAAAAAGAATTCTCTAAAAGAGGATATCTTCTTTATTTAGTGGGAGGCACTGTTAGAGATTACCTTTTAAATAAAGAATTAACAGATATGGATTTAGTGACTGATGCTACTCCTAGTGAAATGAAAGAATTTCTTTCAGGAGATTACACTTTTGAAAGGTTCGGAAGTGTAAAAGTGAAAAAGGAGTCCACAAAATTTGATATCACAACTTTAAGAAAAGAAAGTGGATATTTAGATAATCGTCATCCTAATAAAATAATATTTGCTAAAGATATAAAAGAAGATGTATGTCGTAGAGACATCACCATCAATGCTTTATATATGGATAAAGATTTAAAAGTTATCGATTTAGTTAATGGGGTTAATGATTTAAAAGATAAAGTCATCAAAATGATAGGAAATCCTCAAAAGAGAATCGAAGAAGATCCTTTAAGAATTATCCGTATATATCGTTTTCAAATTGAAACCGGTTTTAATATTGACTCTTCATTAAAAAAAGCATTAGAAAAGAATTTTGATAAAGTATCGCTATTAAATAAAGATAAAATTCGCCAGGAAATTTGTAAATGTAGTGATAAAGAAAAGCTAGTGGAAATCTTAAATTCTCATCACATTATCATAGATAAATAAAATAGATTAGAGTAAAGTAGATATACACATGATTACTGAAGCGATTGATTTTAGATACTTATTAATTGAAAACTATAAGAAATTAAAGATTAACGAAAACGAGTTAGCGACAATTTTTGTGATTGATCATCTCATCTCTCAAGGTAATCCATTTGTGACCGCTGATTTATTATCTTTAAAGATGTCACTAGATGTTAAAGATATTGATACAATTTTAGCTAAATTATTAACTAAAGGTTTATTTGAATATAAGACAGTCGGTAAGCAAACCGTTGCCTCATTAGAACCATTAAAACAAAAACTATATCGTGAATTCCAAATCTTCCTTTCAAAAGAAGAAGATGAAAAAAATAGCAAAAGAGTAAAAGAAGAATTAGATAACGTCTATCTTAATTTTGAACAATTATTAAATCGTTCTCTTTCGCCAGTTGAAGTCAGTAAAATCCATGAATGGATTTCATATGGCTATTCAGATGCGATGATAATCGACGCTTTAAAAGAAGCCCTTTCTAGAGGCAAGAAAACTCTTAGAAGCGTCGATAAGATTTTGCTAAGTTGGTCTCAAAGAGATGAACTTGAACTTGAAGGACATACCCCTCTTGATAATGAATGGGATAAAAATTTAGCGGAAACCATTAGAATCGCTAAAATACCGTGGGTAAAAAAAGATAATGATTAGTAAAGAGAAAATGTCATTTATTTCTCAATACGTCGACTCACTTTTTCCAAATGCGAAATGTGAGCTTTTTTATTCTCAAGATTATGAACTTGCTATCGCCGTGATG
>DEJH01000081.1 GCA_002353275.1 Caryophanales bacterium UBA2753
AAAAGTCGCTTTAAAATTGGTGCGGATTGGGTCCAAACTCCCTTGAAAATTGGTGCAAAATGAAATTTTAGTTATATTTAAAAATATAAATATTTTTATTTATTAAATATGTAATAGAAGGTCAAAATTACCAAAAAAATATAGCGGATTTTTATTGTGCGTTTGGTGGATTTTTCTACTATTTAAAATTCACTTGTTTTCTCCACTAAATCCAATATAATTGTATTTGGAGGAGCAAATATGATAGTCACTACATCGATGTTAAAAGATAGATATAATGAGTATTCCAATCCTTTAGATAAGATTAAGAGAGATACACAAAAAGGTGTCATTTTTCGTATTACTCGTGGGCTATACGAAACAGATAGAAATGTTGATCCATGTTTACTTGCCTCCTCTATCCTTTCCCCATCTTATTTAAGTTTTGATTGGGCGCTTTCATTCTATGGATTAATTCCTGAAAGAGTAGTTGCAATAACATCAGCGTCTACAGATATAAGGAAAAATAAGACATTTATTAATGAATTTGGTAGATATGAATTCTTAGATGTACCAAGTAAAGTTTTTCCAAGGGGATTAACTTATCTAGAAAAAGGCAAATACTCGGTAAAAATAGCCACTAAGGAAAAGGCGATTTGTGATTCTTTAAGCAAATGGAGAGTGGTGAATAATATTTCTGAACTTAAAGAATTATTATTTGAAGATAAAAGAATTGATGAAGATGAATTTTCAACATGTGATTTTAATTCTTTAATCAAAATAGCAGCTTTATATCACAAGAAGAATTTAGATTTATTGATTAAATTAATTAGGAAGGAATATATACATGAATAACGTTATTAAATTAATGCTTGATAAATATAATCCAAAAAGCAGTAGTGAAAGAGAAAATGCGATTAAGGAAATTATTCAAGAAATTGCGTTAGCGGGATTATCTCGAAGTGGCTTTTTTGATAAAGCAGCATTCTATGGAGGAACATGTTTAAGGATATTCCATGGCCTTGATAGATTTAGTGAAGATTTAGACTTCGCTTTAATTAAAAAAGATAGTGAATTTAGATTAGATGATTATTTCCCATCTTTAATAAAAGAATTTGCGTCCTATGGTATTGCTATTGATATAGACAGAAAGAAAAAAGAAGATAAAGATATCCAAAGCGCGTTTATCAAAAGTAATACATTAACACTTATGATGTCGCTATATCCAAATGATGAAGAAGCAAAAAAGGTAATACGAAATCAAAAAATCAAAATTAAGTTTGAAATCGATATCGATAATCCTAGTGGAGGAATTACCAAATATGAATATCGATTATTACCCGCTCCATATGAAGTACAAGTTTTTGATGAATCAACTTTATTTGCAGGTAAGATTCACGCGATTTTATGTAGGAATTATATGAATAACGTAAAAGGAAGAGATTACTATGATTATCTTTTCTACATTGGCAAAGAGAGCAAGTTTAATATCAAGTATTTAGAAAACAAACTTAAAAATACTGGCGGGATAATAAAGGATGATGAAACTCTAACTTTAAACAAAGTTAGGGAACTATTAAAAACAAAATTTGAATCCACTAATTATGAATTAGCAAAAGCAGATGTCTATAACTTTATTAATAATAAAGACAGTTTAAATGTCTGGGGAAAAGAATTATTTATATCAACATTAGAAAAACTAAAAGATAAATAGTTTTTGGATATTTTTTTCGCACCTCCTACTGTAACTGAAATATTTTTGATATGAAAAATAGGTTATGTTTACTATAATTAACATAACTATAGTTTTTTTGGAGGCTAATACCGATGGAAGAAAAAAACACCGAAGTTAACGAAGAAAGTTTTGAAAATGAAAAAGTTAACGAAGAACCAGTTAAAGAAGAGAAACAAGAAGAAGCTTCTCAACAAGTAGAGCAACCTGAAGAAACCGCGAAACCAAAAAGAAAATTATTTCAATTACCAAAATTATTTAAGAACAAAGTTTTAGTATTTGTCCTTATTTCAGTTTTGACTCTTATTGGTGGAGTAATCTTGTTCTTAATTGATGACTCTAACGCATTTAGAGGAAAATTAGGAATTAAAGATGCGGATGTTGCCTGGTTAAGAAAGATCTTCAATTTTGACGTATCAATTATTACTTGGTTATTATTCGCTATTATTACAGGAGCAATCTTCTTTACTGTCTTTACAATCTTCTTTAGAAAATCAATCAAAGAAGGAGTGGAGAATAAAAGAAAGAAGAAAACCGGACAAAGCTTCTCTGAAAAAGGAAGCAAGATCTATGATGTTGTTTACTGGATTATATTCGCAGTTGTTATTGGAGCAATAGTCGCCGGTATTGCGATGATGTTTGCTTCTGCTGGAGACGGCTTTGCTCAAAGATTTAATGCTTATGGTGCAGGTGGCTTTGGAACAGCGTTATTAAGCTTCTTAGGCACATTTGGTTTATTACTCTTAGGTGTTGCTATTATTCCATTAGGTGTTCTTGCCTTATATTTATTATATAAACTCATTGTCTTATTATTTGGTGGAGTTGCAGGTGGTATCGCTAAAAGCGTGATGGCCTCTTCTAACTTCCAAGAAACATACGCTGCTGCGCAAGCTGCATCTAGTAAGATTAGAAGTGAAATGAAAGACACTGGCCTTAATGGAGGTAATGGTGGTTCCGGAAGTGGACCAACAAGTAAACTAGGTCAATCTAGCTATGAGGGTATTCTTTTCCCAGCTCTTGATGCAATCGATCAAAAATACGCTGCGCTAGAAGCTCAAGAAGCTCCTGAACTTATTGAGGTTGAAGTTGAAGAAATTAAACAACCAGAAGAAAAGAAACCTGTCATCAATAAGAAACAAGATTTATCTACATTAGTAGATGAGTTCCAACAATTCTTAGTTGCGGATGAAAAATTATATTACTCCAAAAATGTTTTAAGAACATTTATTGCAGGTATGGCAGCCTCAAGACTCCTCTTATTAGAAGGTCTTTCTGGTACTGGTAAATCCTGTTTACCACGTAAGTTCCGTGACTTCACTGAAGGTAAAGCGACCTTCTTACAAGTTCAAGCGACTTGGAGAGATAGAACCGATATTATCGGTTACTTCTCTGATTTAACTGGATATTATAAAGAAACTGAATTATTAAAGAGTATTTATGACTCCTTATATAATCCAGACGAAATTAATTTAATTGTTCTCGATGAAATGAACATCTCACGTGCTGAGTATTATTTCGCTGACTTCTTATCTATTTACGAATATCCAAGTAGTGATTGGAAAGTACAACTCATGCAAGTGAGTAAAGGAATGCAATTACCAAAGAAAATTGATGGTGGTGCGATTCAAATCCCAACCAACGTTTGGTTTGTTGGCACTATTAACGTTGATGACTCAACATTCACTGTTACTGATAAGGTTTACGATAGAGCGATTGTTATCAACTTCAACGCAATTAATGAACCATTTGAAGTTGATTACAAGAGAAAACTTGAACCATTTGGATATGAAGCTCTTAATGAATTCTTCGAGAGCTGTCAATCTAATCCAAGACTTGGCTTAAATAAAGATGACAGACATAACTTGTTCGAATTACTTTCATTCTTAGATGAAACATTCGAAATTAAAGTTGGTAACCGTATCTTTAACCAAATCGACAACTTCGTCCCTGTTTTCGTTGGATTACATGGTGATAAGTTTGACGCGATTGATATGATGGTCTCTGCTAAGATCTTTAGAAAGTTAGATCTTGTCTTCATGATGGATATGGCGGATTCCCTCATCAAACTTCAAAGATTCTTAAACGCTCACTTTGGTAAGGGTAAACTTCCAAAATGTGAAGCGAAGATCAACTCCTTATTAAGAAAATATCAATAATATATACATATATATAGATATATTAATAAGAATATATATAGTAAGGACGTTATATGCCTTATACTGATAAAAACGTTAACGACTTTTTAAGAATATTCCTAACTAGCATCAAAAGTGAGTTACCGGGTAACTCCTTTAGGTTCAGTGATTTTGAGGCTGCTTATAATAAGAGCCTCATTTCGACATATAAGCCAGAACAGCACCTTGAAAACGAAAATGAAGATTTATCTTGGATTGATGATTTTAAGGACACAATCTTTTATATCTGTAAAGTTGTTAATGATCCAAGAGCGACAATTACTTCTTATAAAGAAGCGGTACGTGTTGAGAAAATCGTTCGTATTGATAGTAATGACGTTATGTATTCTTCTCAACAAACTCCTTTTTGGTATCGAGACGGTAATGGAAATATCGTTCCTAAGATGTTCTCTACATCTATTAACGAAAGAGACATCTGTATTTATGAAAACAAATTCGTTGTTTACACGATTGATTTAATGCTTGATTATGTTGAGCAAACCATTTTCCGTATTAGAAAGAAAATTAGAAACCTTTCTCAGCAATTCTCTAAAGAGTCTTTCTCATTAACTGATGTTGAAATCATTACCGATTTAGCGGAATTCAAAACCTTTAAACAAGTTGACTCTAAAAGAAAACCAAAGATTACAAGAGTGCCTCTTTTAACAAGTAATAAATCTGATGTTGCTAAAAACTTAGAAGCATTAGAAATGCTTAGAAAAGATCTTTTAAGAATTACTTTTACTCCTTTCTATAATACGATTAAGAAGAGTAGAGGTATCGCGAATGGTTTAGTGTATCCAACTAACTTATTATTAGGAGAACGTAGTTACTCTAAGATATATGATTTCTATCTTAGATTCTTACTCTTAAGAGTGGCTCCTAGATATAAGGCCCCTATATATCGTCCATGGTATAACGACTATGTCGCTTTAACTTTGTTAATGACCTTAAAAGAATTAGGCTTTACATTCAATCAAAATAGAATCATGTTCACTGATGTGCATCACCTCATATTACGAAACTACAAATGTGAGAAAGATGGCATTAAGGTGCATATTGATATGCACGATAATATGATTGATCTCACATTTACAGTTATGTATATCGAAGGTAAATTCCATAAGATCAATAACCTCGCTAAAAAGAGAGAAAATCGTATCTGTCTTTTAATGGTGCCTAACCCAAAGAGTAAGGATGAAGTTGAAGTAAGAAAGCTATATTCTTCTTTGATTTCAAAAAAAGTTGAAGATGAAGGATACACGAATGCATTTATTGTGTCTCCTCATGATGAATTCAATATCCCAAATGCGGTTATTGTTACTCCGTTCACAAGTAACGTAGATTTAAGCTTAAAGAACGTTATTCAATCATCTCTCATCTTTGTTGAAGGTGATAGTAAGATGTACTCTAAGATTTGCCCAGTATGTGGTAGAAGAACAGATGGTGAGTGGGATGATGGAAACTGCCATTGTTACGAATGTAACTCAGTGTGGACCACTTTTATCTCAGGAGATAATCATAAATATCAAAACACAGTCTGGATTAAGGCGATAAAAAGAAGTGGGTAAAAATTAATATAATTGTGTTTATTCAATATTATTAATATAATATGAACACTTAAAATTAGACATCATGGCAAAGAAGAAATCATTAAAATATTATTTACATTATTTGTATATCTTATCGGATATCTTATTTATTTTTGCTGTCTCTTTAATTACATTCTATTCATATTATGGAAGAGACGGATTTGTTAAACACTTAAATCCAATCATGATTTATAGTGCTTCTTTAGCCGCTTTTAGTGTTATTGCGTTTGCTATAGCAAAGATATATAGGATGTTTACTAGTGAAATTGGGTTATTTGAAATGATCCGTATTTTAACTGTGACATTTATTACCCAAATGGTGGGATATGTCACTATTGCGGTGGTTCGCGAACTTCCTGAAATTAGATATTTCACATTATCTTTCGTATTAGGACTATCAATGACCACATTGGTCATATGTTTATCTAGAGTTTTTATTCGTGTTTTCTTTATTTTAAGAAATATGAGAAAGAAGAAAGAAAAAGTTAGAACTCTTATTATTGGAGCAGGTTCAGCGGGAAAGATTGTTATTGATGAATCTCGTAAGAATCCTGATAACCATAATGTTGTTGTTGCCTTTGTTGATGACGATATCAATAAGATTGGTGGAACTTTCGCTAATCTTCCAGTTAAAGGGCCAATTAATCAAATTAGTACAATTATTGATTATTACAAAATTGAGGAAGTGATTATCGCTATCAGTGAGCTTTCTCATGAAAGATTACATGAAATATTATCTTTATTAGACTTATGTCCAGTAAGAGTTAGAAGACTTCCAACATTATCAGAAATGGAAGGACCTAATGATAAGAGAATCATTGATGTTGATTTAAACGATATTCTTTCTAGAGACCAAGTTATATTAGATAATCACGAAGTTAATGAAGTATTAAAAGGCAAATCCGTTCTTATTACTGGAGCAGGTGGATCAATTGGATCTGAACTTACTAGACAAATCTTTAAGACTCATCCTAAAACATTAATTCTTTTCGATATATATGAGAATTCTACATACGATATCCAAATGGAATTAGTGAAGAAGATGAGAGATGAAGATATCAAAGATATCAATTTAGTAGTCTTAATTGGTTCTACATATAACGAAGTTAGAATGGAACAAATATTTAGGAAATATAAACCTGATTTTGTTTATCATGCGGCAGCGTATAAGCATGTCCCTTTAATGGAGGATTCTCCTGCTGAAGCGATTAGAACTAATGTTATTGGAACATATAACGTTGCAAAATTATGTGACAAATATCATGTTACTAAAATGGTCTTAGTGTCCACTGATAAAGCAGTTAGACCTACTAACGTTATGGGTGCTACTAAACGATTTGCGGAAACTATTATTCAATATTACGCTAAACACAGTAAAACAAAATATGCTGCAGTGAGATTTGGTAATGTATTAGGAAGTAATGGTTCTGTAGTTCCTCTTTTTAAGAAACAAATTGAAGCTGGTGGACCGGTTACCTTAACTCATAAAGATATCGTTAGATATTTCATGACTATTCCTGAAGCAGTATCTTTAATTCTTCAATGTGGATTATTTGCTGAAGGTGGAGAGATTTTTATCTTAGATATGGGTCAACCAGTGAAGATCTACCATTTAGCGGAACGTCTTATTCGTCAAGCTGGGTATGTCCCTGGAAGAGATATTAAGATTATTGAAACTGGATTAAGACCAGGAGAGAAACTATATGAAGAATTGTTATTAGACAAATCAATTCAAACTCCTACAAAAAATAAAAAGATTTATATTGAACCAACTGAAATGGTGAATGAAAAAGTATTAGAAGATGTCGAAAAAGCATCTGCTGCATTTGGTTTAGAAGAAACCACTAATGATGTTAAGAAATTATTAGAATCACTAATTTCGACATATAAGAGCGTAGATAACAATGGCAAATAAAAGACAATTCTTATCAATTAGACAAAAGATATATCTTCCTTTTAAAAGGTTTTTCGATATTCTTTTGTCTTTGTTAACAATCATTGTCTTTTCACCTTTATATATTATTCTTGCAATATTAGTGAAATGTTCGTCTAAAGGACCTGTCTTCTTTAAACAAGAAAGAATTGGAAAATATAAGAAACATTTTAAGATTCTTAAATTTAGAACAATGAGAATTGACACACCTAAAGATGTACCAACTCATTTATTAGAAAATCCAGAAATATATATTACTGGTATTGGTAGATTTTTAAGAAAAACATCATTAGATGAAATACCTCAAGCATTTAATATATTTGCTGGACAGATGTCGATAGTGGGTCCTCGACCAGCTTTGTATAACCAAGATGATTTAGTTGCTGAAAGAGACAAATATCACGCGAACGACGTTGTTCCAGGCTTATCTGGTTGGGCTCAATGTAATGGAAGAGACACTTTACCAATACCTGAAAAAGCAAAACTTGATGGAGAATATGTTAAAAGATTTAATATTTGGTTTGATATTAGAATTATTTTTAAAACATTCTTCCAAGCATTTAGAGGCAAGGACGAAGTGGAAGGAATGAATCGACATTAAATATAAAAAGATTTGTCAATTATCTTTCATTTATCATCTGGCAAATACTATTAAGGAGGGGACATGATACTAAAGTTTATAAAGAGAAAAATTTTACAACTGATGCCATCATTTTTAGTTATAAAAAAAGAGTATAAAGACACTTTTGGCAGAGATTTAAATTTGAAGAATCCTTCAACATTTAATGAAAAGATACAGTGGTTGAAGTTATACGATAGAAAAAAGGAATATACACAATTTGTTGACAAGGTACTAGTTAGATCTTTTGTTGAACAAACAATCGGATCTGAATATCTTATTCCAATTATCGGAGTTTTTAAAAATTTTAATGAGATAAATTTTGAGTCGTTACCAAATCGATTTGTTATTAAAACCAACAATAGTTCTGGAGGCGTTATTGTGTGTTTAGATAAAAACTCTTTTGATATTGAAAACGCAAGAAGAACCATTAACAAAAAGCTTTCTGAAAATTTTTACATAAACACAAGAGAATATCCTTACAAACATATCAAACCAAGAATTATTATTGAAGAATTTATTGGAGAAAACGAGAAAAACCCGATTGATTATAAAATACTATCCTTTAATGGTGTTCCCGACAACGTAATGGTTTGTATTGAGAGAGAAACAGGCCATCCAAAATTTTATTTTTTTGATTTGGAGTGGAATTTATTAAGATACAATAAACAAGGGAGAGACGTCAAAGTTAATGTTGATATCCCAAAACCCAAAAATTTTAGTAAAATGTTGGAGATTGCTGAAAAGTTATCAAAAGATATACCATTATTAAGAATAGATTTATATAACATCAATGGCAAAATATATTTTGGAGAGATGACATTTTATCCAGATAGTGGATTGGATAAAAATTTATTACCTGAATACGATCGATTGTTAGGGGCAAAGATAATGCTTCCAAAGGAGAAAATAAGATGAAGACAATTGGCTTTCCTATAAGTCACAAAGAAAATGAAAAGAGGAGAGTTATTATTCCGTCAGACATTATCAAAATGAAACACCCTGAACGTTTATATTTTGAAAAAGGATACGGAAAAGTTCTTGGTGTTGATGATTGTGAATACACTTCCTCTGGAGCAAATGTAGTTGAAAGGGAAGATACTCTAAAATGTGACGTTATTTGTGATCCTAAAATCGGGGATGCTGAATATTTATCCTTGCTAAATGAGCACCAATCAATATTCGGTTGGATTCATGCTACAAAAAACAGAGAACTAACTGATTTACTGTTAAAAAAAGGGGTCAAATGTTTTGCATGGGAAAATATGTTTTATAAAGGAAGACATATTTTTTGGCAAAATAATGAATTAGCAGGAGAGGCGGCTGTTATTCATGCTCTTCAGTGTGCTGGTGAATTGCCTTATGGATTGTCTGCATGCGTAATCGGAAACGGCAACACAGCGAGAGGAGCTATTAAAGTTTTAAATTCATTAGGAGCTACTGTTGTTCAGTATAATAGAAAACAGGAGAGTCTTTTGATTGATGAATTAGGTTTATATGACATTGTTGTTAATTGTGTGCTTTGGGACATAAAAAGAAAAGATCACATCATTAATGAAAAAGATCTAAACAAAATGAAAACTGGTTCAATCATTATTGATGTTAGTTGTGACAACCATGGTGCCATTGAAACAAGCGTAGCAACATCAATTGAGAATCCAACATACTATAAGGAAGGGATACTTCATTATGTTGTAGATCATACTCCTTCTTTGTTCTACAAGACTTTTACAAAGAACAATTCAAAAATAATATATCCTTTTCTTGATGAGCTAATTACCGATAATTATTCCGAAACATTAAAAGACAGTTTAATAATTGATAGCGGGGAAATAATAGATAAGGAAATAAAAATATATCAAGGAAGAGAATAATTAACTATTAGAAATCA
>DEJH01000037.1 GCA_002353275.1 Caryophanales bacterium UBA2753
ACAAAAAAATCTTATGATAAAAAATATTAATCAAAATTAAAAATGTCAAGACAACCAAGTATAAATATAGAGCAGAAAAATTCTCGAGATAATCTAAATGGAGCTGAAGAAGGAGACCCAAATAAATTAGAGGTAAAAGCTCCTGAAAAAGAAAAAGATCTCATTTCAAACGATGCAGAAAAGCCAAAACATCATTCAAATAAATTTGGAGTTGACGCATTAGAACTTGAAAATTTGATGGGAAAATATAAAGAAAGAGGAGCCGATTTCCAAGATTTGAAATATTTCCAAAATAAATCAGTATCTCAATTACTATCTGATTTGCACACAGATTCTGATGTTGGAGTTACTGATTTTGAAGGAAGAGAAGATGAATTTGGTAGTAACAAAGTTTTTGTGGAACCAGTTCCTCCTTTTTGTCATTATGTATGGGAGGCTTTGAAAGATTTAATGGTCAGAATTTTAATCTTAGCAGCAATAGTATCAATTGTCCTAGGTTGCACTTTTTCAGAAGATCCTTCAAAAGATTGGGTTGATGGAGTCAGTATTGTTATTGCTGTTTTAATAGTTGTTTTAGTTGGTTCTATAACTGATTACCAAAAAGAGCAAAAATTCCATGAATTAAACGAAGTTCAAAGTGAAGGAACTAAATATAAACTTATCAGAAATGGTCAACCAGAAGATCATATAAGTGACGATTTACTAGTAGGAGATCTTATTATGATTAATTATGGAGATATAATGGCTGCAGATATTCTCTTAATAGAAGGTAATGGAATAAAAATGGATGAAAGTGCCTTAACTGGTGAATCTGATGCTATGAAAAAAGAAAAGTTCGATAAATGCAATGAATTACTCCTAAATGGAGAAAAAAAGCTTCCATCTCCACTTATTCTATCAGGAACTAATTGTATTGAAGGAAGTGGTAAAGGAATTGTAATCGCTGTTGGTGAGCACTCTCAAAAAGGTATTATAAGAAGAACTGTTGATAATGCCCAAGAAGATAGTAAAACACCTTTAGAAGCTAAATTAGAAAGAATTGCTGAATTAATAGGATATTTCGGTATTGGAGCGGGAATAGTTACTTTAATTGCTCTTATGATAAGATTTGCAATAAGTTTTTCTGAAGAATTAGACGATTATGAAGAAGCTTCTGATATTGAAGGAGTTATAACTAGTATATTATTTAATTTCCCTCATTTAGAAAATGATGAAACTTTGATGAAACATGTTGATAATGATTTAACTGATCCTAGATTAGGAGTTGCTAAACAAATTTTAGATATTATTATTTTATGTGTCTCTATTATAGTCGTTGCTATTCCTGAAGGATTACCTTTAGCAGTTACTTTAAGTCTCGCATTTTCAATTAAAAAAATGATGGATTATAATAACTTAGTTAGAAAAATGCATGCATGNNGCATGTGAAACTATGGGAGGGGCTAATTATATTTGCACTGATAAAACAGGAACTTTAACTAAGAATGAAATGAGTGTTTTTCAAGTATTAACTGGAACTTGGAATACAAAATTACAACAAAATTTGGAAGTTGAAGAAGTAGGTAAATTAGACAGTAAAAAAAATGACCCAAATGAAATTAAACAAATAAGGGAAGACCATAATACTTTATTTAAAAACGATCAATTTTGGGATATACTTAAAGTAGCAATATCATTAAATGTAGATTGTTCTATTAAAAAGCTCGATAAACAGAATATTAATGGTGATATGGAAATCTGTGAAACTAAAAATAAAACAGACAAAGCCTTTATTGATTTCGTTTATAGATTTAAATCACCTATAAGTGAACAAAAAGAAAAATATTTGAGTAATGAAGATTCATTTAAGCAATTTCCTTTCGATTCAAAAAGAAAAAGAATGACCACTTTTATTAAAAGCAAAGACTTCCCAACTGGATATCGTCTATTTTCTAAGGGAGGTGGTGAAAATGCTAGAGTATTTTGTAATTACTATTTAGATCCAGATACTTGCAAAAAACAAGCTTTAGATGATAGTGTTTCCATGAAAATAAAAGAATCAATAGAAGAATTTAATAAGGATAAATTAAGATCTTTATATATAGCTTATAAAGATATTTCAAAAGAAGAATATGAAAACTGCGAAAATCCACAAAAAAATAATAAATTAATAGATGAATATGATTTAATATTTTTGGCTGTTTTTGGTATTAAAGATTCATTGAGAGATGGAGTTAAAGAAGCAGTAAGAAAATGCCATGAAGCTTCAGTAAATGTAATAATGGTAACAGGGGATAACATTGTTACTGCTACTGCAATAGCAAAAGATTGCGGTATTTTAGGAGCAGATGTCGATTTAAAGAATCTTGGGCCTTATGATATAGAAGAAGACCCTGAGGCTATGAATGATCCTTCAAAAAAAGAAGATTATATTAAAAACTTGGTGGAAAACCAACCTAAGGCTTTAACAGGAAATAGTTTTTATAATGCAGTAGGGGGATTAATATGCGAAGTTTGTCAACAAGATACTAATTTATGTAAATGTCCCAAAACTGATTCAGAAGCTGAGCAAATAGCAAAGAAAACTGGACAACCAAAGAAAAAGGTTAAAAAAGA
>DEJH01000055.1:0-2029 GCA_002353275.1 Caryophanales bacterium UBA2753
AGAGGGCATGCTCTTTGTGTGAGAGAGAATTCAACTGCACGGGTTGGCAAATCTAAGCGCTCTTCAATAATTTCACATAATCCAGCAGCGGCTCCACCAAGTTGAGCGTGTCCGAATCCATCAACTCTCGCATTCTTATTGCTTCTTGGGAATTCGATACCTTCAGAGATAGCAACCATCGCATATCCTTTTTCCTCATAAACTTTTTTCACATCAACTAAGAATTTTTCTAAGTCGAATTTGTTTTCTGGGATATAAATTAAGTGTGGTCTAGTTTCTTCTGGTAATAAGTCACTAGCTGCAGTAAGCCAGCCAGCGTTTCTTCCCATAATTTCAACGACGTGGACTTTGCCAACTTTGAAGCAGCAAGCGTCCATACTTAATGCATTAATTGTGTTGATAACAAATTTAGCGGCGCTTGGGAAACCTAAAGAGTGATCAGTACAGGCTAAATCGTTATCAATAGTTTTTGGAACTCCGATAACTCTTACATCAAGTTTTAATTCTTGGCAGAGAATTGAGAGTTTATTACAGGTATCCATGGAATCGTTTCCACCATTGACGAAGACATATTTAATATCTCTTTTCTTCATCGTATCCACGATTTTCATATAGATTGGGTCATGGACATCTTTTGGTAATTTTCTTCTTGTGGTGCCTAAGATACTTCCTGGTGTTTGAAGCAATAATTCAAGTTGTTCATCACTTTCTTGATCGATATCGATTAAGCGATCATCAATCATTCCTTCAATACCGTTAAGCGAACCATAAATGTGAGTGATTTCGTCACGGTGAAGTTTGGCTTCCTTAATTGCACCATATAAGGAAGTGTTAATAACAGAAGTTGGTCCTCCTGATTGAATATAAACCATATTTTTCATAATGTTGTTTCTCCTATTTCAACGATAATATTATCTTATTAATAATATAATATTCAATAAAAACCGAAAAAATAACCACGTACACCCGTATTAATCAATAAAATAATTGCGAATATGTATAGAAAAAAGATAAGATATATATGCATTCGTTTAGATAAGGAGATAGTTATGTCATTTAACGTTACTTTTAAGGGCGAAAAAAAGACTTATGAAAATCCAATTACTGTTCTTGATGTTGTTGGAAAAGACAAGTCAATTATATGCGCCTATGTCAATAATCGAGTGAGAGAATTAACTTATGTGTTAGAAAAGGATTCTGTTGTCGTTCCTTTAACCGTCAAAGATCGTGATGCGAAGCCAACATATGAAGCTTCTTTACGTTTCTTAGTGGTTATGGCGATGAATAATCTTCACCCAGGAATCAACATCCGTTTCTCATATAACGTCTCTAGAGCAGTCTTTATGCAAATCCTTACTCCTGGAGTGGTCGCGAATAACGCATTAGTAAAAGAGCTCCAAGAAGAGATGGAAAAAATTGTTAAAGCAGATTATCCACTCGTGAGAAACATTCTTTCAAAAGAAGAAACAAAGAAAATCTTAGCTAAAGAAGGATATAAGGATAAAGTCGATATTCTTGAATATCGTCCAGAAAAAACCTGTCACTTATATGATTGTAATGGTTATAAAAACTATATGTACAATCGTATGGTTCCTTCTACTGGCTACATTCAAAAATGGAAAGTTAGATATTATCACCCAGGTGTAATTATCCAATATCCACGTGTTGAATTAGGTGGAGAAATCCCTGAATTCGAAGATTCCCCAACATTTGGTAAGACCTTAAAAAGAGCCTATGAATGGGGTGTCGCTACTAGATTTGATAATATCGTTAATATCAACCACAGAATTGAAACCGATGGACCAATTGATGTCATCACTCTCGGTGAACAAAGACACAATCGTCAACTCTGCGAACTCGGCGAATTAATTGAAGGTGATAAAAAAAATATCCGTTTAATTTGTATCGCTGGTCCTTCATCAAGTGGTAAAACCACTTTCGCTAATAGATTAAGAATTGAACTTCTTAGTAGAGGCATTGATCCAATTAGAATTTCTATGGACGATTATTATCTTCCAAGAGACCAAGC
>DEJH01000055.1:2092-7560 GCA_002353275.1 Caryophanales bacterium UBA2753
CTTGTCGCTGGAGAAACTGTTGATTTACCAAAATTCGACTTCAAAGCCGGACACCGTGTTAAAGGAAGAACATTAAGAGTTCCTGAAAATCAACCAATCATTATCGAAGGTATTCACGCTCTTAACGACAGAATGACTGAATCAATTCCTCAACACCAAAAATTCAAAATCTTCATTGCTCCACAGGGACAAATCAATATTGATAACCACAACCCTCTTAGCTTGACTGATTTAAGATTATTAAGAAGAATTGTCCGTGACTATCAATTTAGAGGCTCTTCAGCATTAGAAACCATGAGCATGTGGGCTAGTGTTCGTAAAGGTGAATTCAAATGGATTTATAACACCCAAGAAGGTGCTAATTATGTCTTCAACTCCTTCTTACCAGAAGAATTATCGGTCATGAAGAAATATGCGATGCCACTTCTTCAAGCAATCGAACAAGAAAATCCATATTTCCCAGTCGCCGAACGTCTCATCAGAATGCTCAAATTCTTCGATGACATGCCTGATGAATGGGTCCCATGTAACTCCATCTTAAGAGAATTCATTGGTGGCTCTTGTTACGCTGACGTGTAATAGAAAAATCAAAGCAAAAAAGGCTTCCTTCTAGGAAGTCTTTTTCATTACTTGTTTTTTATCAAATCAAACATCTGCATTTCACGTTTATGAATATTGATTAATTGTTGATAATATAAGCTTCTCATCTCAAGATATTTTGCTTTGCCTTGATCATCGATTCTTTGGAAAAGAAGAGAGACAAACACCTTTTCAATTCTAAAGAATGACTCGTATAAATTTAATAATGTTAAGTAATGGAAATAGCTCTTATTGCTATAAATAAGTAATGGGGTACTATGTAGGATTTCACTACTAGTCATATAAATTGAAGCATATTGATGTAAGCCCGCTAAAGATTGAAGTCCATCTCTAAAATTAAGTTTGAATTCTTTATTTTGGTTGAAATCATCAATCTTGGTTAACCAACCATATTCGATGAATTTCTTCATATCTTTGCTCTTTAAGCCTAAAGAAGCCATCTCTTTTTTAATTTGTTCAAAAATTGCGTCTTGTTTTATTGTGTCTTTAATTCCGTTTTTATAAGCGATTCCATATTCCATATGAGTGAGATAAGCATTAATCGCCACATCTTGATATTTATCTAAGATAATTAAGACCGACTCACATTCATGAAGAGTTCTCCACATCGAGAAGGCTTCGGTTTCATATCCATCACATAAAAGAGTTAAAGTACATCTAGCAATTGATAATGATTTAGTGAGTAAATCGACAATTAAAGTATTACTAGGATTATTTCTTGGATAGCGAGAAACAATATTAAGCATTAAATTAAGATATAACTCTAAAGAAGAAATTGGAGGCAAATACCTATTAGTGAGTTTTTCTTCTCTGTGATTATATAAAGATAAAGATAGATATTTATCAGCGGAAACATTAGAGAGCATCTCCACCATTTTTTCATCGTTTTTAAAGGCTTCGATTTTTTGAGAATCAAACCCTCTAATCGCATAATTAAATTCACCGAGAATATAGAAAATTAATTCTAAAGAATTAATGTTAAACACAGGTTGGGAGGAGTTCCCATTATTTATTTCGTTAATTCCGTGATAAATATTTTCATAAACGTCATATAAAAAATCGAGATGAGGTTCTAGATTTTTATCTAATTTTAATAAGAACGAACGGAATGTTTCCTTTTGAATTATTGAGTTCATTATTTAACCTCCTTGATTTCTCCGGTGATAGCCGCTAGTAAATACATTTTTATCGGTTTATCAGTCACTTTTTTGATGTAATCTTTATAAATGTTTAATTGACGAACATATTCAATTTCATCAATGTTCTTTAATTTAAAATCAATAATATCGACTTCGTTGTCCTTAATAATTAAAGCATCGATATACCCTTCAATACCACTACTATTATCATAGAAATGATACTCGTGACGAACATCCTTATTTTTAACCCCTTTAAATAAAGGCGAGTTTTTAACATTATAAACATATTTTCTCATTTGTCTATTTTTAATATAGGAGAGATCATCACTTTCAAAATCGAGATGCTCTAAATAATAATGGAGTTCACTACCGAAAGAGAGGACAGCACTATCAACATCTTCCTCTCTCTCTTTAGAAGCTCTAGTGTGTTCTATTTCCTTATAAGGAATCTTTATTTCTTTTAAAGAGATTTTTTCAATCGCTTTCTCTTCTTCTTTGTTATTAAGCTCAGCTTTATTAATAGGGTAATCCGAATTATATTTATCGATTACATTTGAGAGATTTAAGACATCATTAAAACAGATTGATTGGGTTGGTTTATTAAGCTTCTCTTTATGTTCTTTTTCTCCTCGGATAAGAATGATTTTTTCTTTCGCACGAGTAATTGCGACGTAAAGAAGTCTAATCTTTTCTTCAAAATCTTCTTTAATCATCTCTTCTTTAATGAGGTGGACTAAGATTGAATGTTTTTCATTAACGTTGCTTGGTAAAGAAATGCCATATCGATCAGAAAAGAGCATGCTGGTATTTAAGTCTTGTCGGTTAAATTGCTTATTTAACCCAGGATAATAGACAATTGGATATTCAAGTCCTTTGGACTTATGAATATTAATTAAAGTGACAGAATCTTCTTGAGCGTCACTATCGCTATAATCAATATCTTCATCTAATTCGCTCAAATCATCAAAATATTTAATGAAATCTTCTAACGTATAATTAAGTAAATCAAGAGAATCAGCAAGGGTTAAAAGATGCTCAAGTTTATGAACATTGCCATAATATTGAGTAATTTTACTGATTTGAGAATAGATGTCGTATTCTTCATAAAGGGTTAATAAGACTTTCTTAATTGGTGCAAATCTTAATTTCTCTTTAATTAGTTCCATCTTTTGGGCAAATTCTTCTAATAAATAGGTTTTGTTTTTAAATATCTCATAGAGATAATCATCTCGATATTCATATAAGAAAGAACGCGCAATTGACATATAAGCGTGACGATATTGATGTTCGTAATCATTTTGAAGAGAGTAATATAACATCCTCACTAAATTCTTCACGACTAAAATAACATCGCTTTTGAAGAGAGTCTCTTTTGATTCAACTTTAATTGGGATACCCGCTTCTGAAAATCTTCTTCTAATCTTTTCAAAAGCCGAACCGCGATCGATGATAATCGCAAAATCTTTTAATGAACAATTACGTGTTGATTTACTTTCTTGATTATAAACTTGATATTTCTCAGCAATTTTATGAGTGATGTCATTAATTAAAATGTCACATTCTTTGTCGACTACTTCACTACTATTTTCATAGATGAAGGAATAGACTTCTGGTTTGTAATTGCAATTTGGTTTATTAATTTCATATTCTTCTCTACCAAAAATAAATTCGTGTCCGTTAGAATAATCAATCGCATTAGTATTTTTAGTCATTAATTGAGAGAATAATTCATTAACGAAATCAACCACTTCTTTTCTACTTCTATAAGAAGTATTTAAATCAATTTCTTCTCCACCTATATGTTTTTTATAATTCACATATTTCTCTTGGAAAATATGACAATCCGCTCCTCTAAAACGGTAAATTGATTGCTTAACATCTCCAACCATGTAGACATTATCTCGAGCAATAGAAGAGATAACGGTGTCTTGAATATCGTTAGTATCTTGATATTCATCCACCATGATGTAATCAAAAGAAGATGAGATATCTTTACGGATATTTTCATCTTTTAATAAACGAAGAACAAATCTTGATATATCTCCAAAGGAATAACCGTTATGTTCTTTTTTAAAGGCATCAAGTCGTTTTTCTGTTTCAATCGCAAGATTTACTAAAGTAATCGCGACTTCTTTAGTAGAGAGATATTTTTCTTTTAATTGTTCTAATGAACCGAAATCACTGTCTTTACTGACTTTAATCTTTTTATATAAATCAGCAATCGCGCTTCGATATTCTCCATCGTCGGTTTTATTTTTTGAACTCTTTCTTGGGAAGTTCTCACTTAATGCCTGATATAACTCATCATAATCATTAATTGAAAGAAGATGATCAACAAAATCAATAATAGAAGTTGAGTCATCAACATCTTCTAATTCATACGCTTTTTCTCTAATGAAATTAAGGTTATCTCTTATTTCTAAGAAATAATCTTTAATGAATTGATCAACATTTTTTTCTTGGAAGAAATTATTTTTAAGATAATCAAAATAAGCATAATTATCACCTTTTTTATCTCCAGCTTGGAGTAATTTTATGATGAAATCTTTTAATGCGTTTTCGTTTTTTGTGGCATAAGTTTCAATTAAAAGAAGGAAATCTTTATCTTCTTTTTCATATTTGTCTTCGAATACTTCATCTAAAAATAATTTTCTTTTGATTGATAGAACAGAATTATCGACGATTGATAAATCTTTAGAAATATTTAAGTAATAGAAATATTTTTTTGCTAAAAATAAAGAAAAAGCATCAAAAGTTTCGATATGTGAATTATCAACTTCGCTCGCCAAAAATTTAGTTTCTTCATCATCAAGGAGTTTACTTCTTACGCGATCTTTCATTTCTGAGGCTGCGGCGTTAGTGAAAGTTAACACCAAAAATTTATCCAATGTTTTATCTTCTTTAGCAATTCGATATATACGTTCAGTTAAAACAGCGGTCTTACCACTACCAGCTCCAGCGCTAATTAAATAATTTGCCCCTTTAGCGGTTATTGCTCTTTCTTGATCGTTAGAAAATTTAATCTTGCTCATCTTTTTTCATCTCCTTAGAAAGGTCAATAACTTGGTCGTGTCTAACAAAACAAATATCCTTATATGAGCAATATAGACAAGCATTATCAAAACTAGAGAAATAAGATGGGGCAATATCAAAATTATTTTCTCTTAAATTTTTATCCAGTTCTCTATATGTATTAATATTATTTATTTTATTATAATTCAATAAATTATTATTTAAATTATTATCATATTTTTTACTTAATTTTATATATGATTCAATCATTGGTTGATCATCATCTTCTTGAAATTTTATACTAGATATTCGGGATAAGTTACTCATAGTAGGGAATAATTTTTTATTATTATCATTGATTGTTTTATTATCATTAATTGTTGAGACTTTTTTCAAATTTGACAAAAAATTATTTAAAGATGCCTTAGTTTGGCTTAAAATCATTTCACTTGTTTCTTTTTTTGTAAAAATTTGTGGTGTTTTTGGATTTGAAAAATTTTTAATTTCATTATAATTTGGAGAAACTTTATATTCATAAAATTTAAATGGTGTTTCTGTTTTCATTTTTAAATTACTTTTATTTTAAATATATATTTTAAAAATAATAAATTAAATATTTTTATTAAGAATGATTTAGTTGAAGAAAAAGTTGAAATTTTACTATCATATTATTGCAATAAAAATTATATCAAATATCCAAATAATATTAATAATGAT
>DEJH01000046.1 GCA_002353275.1 Caryophanales bacterium UBA2753
CTCACACAAAGAGCATGCCCTCTTGCAATCTCTAAAGTTGATAGAGAAGAAGCGATTGAAACCGGAAGAACTGCGGTTAAAGCTGCTTTAAGTGGTGTAACTGGTAAGATGGTCGTCTTTAAAAGAGTGAGCCAAAAACCATATAAGATCGAGCTCCAATTAGCGGACTTATCTCTCGTTGCTAACGCTGAAAGTGTGATAAAACCATCTATGATGGTCGATGATACAAGAATGAGTCAAGAATTTAGAGATTATGTCGCTCCTCTCATCGAAGGAGAAGTGCCTCTCATCACTAAAAACGGCATTGTCACTATGGCAAATTGGAAGAAAGTCTTAGTTAAATAATGAAATTTCTTAAAAATGCTGAATTCAATTTATTGACCGCAATTTTCACTTTTGTGATCACTGTAATTGGTTTTGCATCCACATCATTCTTATTAACATCTCAATATATTGATATTCCTCTCGGATTTCTTTATTCAGGAGGAATTCTCTCTATTTTGTATTTTATTTCCCATTTCTTTGTCAAACTCGACGAGAAAAAAGAATTCGCTAACTTTTCTATCGCCGCTATCGGAATTAGATTTGCGGTGATGATTGCGACTTTAATTATCGCTGCAATGATGTATTACAGATGGGATTTAAAATTATTTAACATCTTTGTTTATATTGGTGTTTATACGATATCTACATTATTTTTCGTCATCTTACATTTAATCAGAAGAAAGGAGTAATCAATGATTTTATCGAGCAACATCGATGACATCGTTAGCCGTTTAGGTGATACCTCAGCTGGTTTATCTGGCGAAACTATATCATCTCTTTTTGTTGTTGGTATTCTCATTTTACTTTCTTTTTATATCGCGATTAGAGCGCATTTCCAAGATCCACTAAAAAAACCAAAAGGAATCTTACTTCTTGCTGAAATTGGGGTTAATTTCTTTGATGGTTTAGTGGAATCGATGATGGGTAGACGCTACCGTGGCTTTGGTGGAGTGATTATGGGAGTTGCTTGCTATTTATTCATCGCCTTTATTTGGGGATTAACAGGTTTACCTGCTCCAGTCACTAATTTAGCCACCCCATTATCTCTTGGATTATTCACATTCGTATTGATACATGCTAATGCGATTCGATTTAATAAATTTAAATATTTCAAACGTTTTGTCGATCCAATTCCGTTATTTTTACCAATTAACTTAATCTCAATGTGGGCACCTTTATTAAGTCTCACTCTTCGTTTATTAGGTAACGCTTTAGCGGGTTGGACGCTTTTAACTTTGTTATATGGGGGAATTGGCTCTATTGGAGATGTAGTCATTAGATTTAGTGAAACTCAATCAATGCATGTGGGATCCTTTATTGCTCCGTTTATTACCCCAGTATTACACGCTTATTTCGATCTCTTCTCGGGACTTATTCAAACAACAGTTTTCCTTTTCTTAACGATGATTTTTGTCGCTAATGAAGGACCGGAAGATGATGAAATGATAGAAGAATTATCAGTGAAAGGAGGAAATTAGAATGACTAGTGCTATGGCCGCCGCTGTTGCTATTTTAGCAGTTATGCCTTCCGCTTTGGGTGAAGCTTTGGTTTGTGCTAAAACCGTTGAAGGTATGAGCAGAAATCCAGAAATGTATTCAAAATTAAGAACCAGCATGATTCTTGCTTGTGCTCTTGTTGAAACAACTGCTATTTACGCATTATTAGTGGCAATATTAATTCTTTTCGTTGGTGGAAAATAGGAGGACTAAATGAAAAAGAGAAAACTTGTTTTCTTCTTACCATTATTAGCTTTACTTACTAGTTGTGATGCTGAAAGTCTCGGTTTAACCGATAAGGCCTTTATGGATAAACTTTTTCCAAACTGGGTCAGCTTTGTTACTCAACTAGCCGCTTTAATCGTGCTCATAACTGTCGTCGTCATTTTCGCTTATAAACCAGTGAAAAAGATTTTAAAGAAACGACAAGATCATATTGAGAACAACATTAAAGAAGCCGAACAAAGTAAGGCAATCTGGAAAGAAAACGAACTCAAAAGTAAAGAAACAGTCCTAGCTAGTGAAAGGACGGCAGCGGATATCGTTGCTGATGCAAAACTTGTGGCTCAAAAAGAAAGAGATCAAATTTTAGCTAACACTCAAGATGAAGTTAAAAAGATGAAACAAGATGCAGAAAACGATATAGCTCGTATGGAAAAAGAAGCGCAGGAAGAAATCAAAAAAGAAATCGTTTCTGTTGCTTTAGATGCATCCAAAGAGTTACTTGGAAGAGAAGTTTCTTCTAAAGACAACGACCGTTTACTCAACGAATTTATTGAGGAGATTAAAAGCAAATAATTATGAATGAAATCGCATCTCGATACGCGACAGCTTTATACTCACTCAAACTTGACTCTAATAATCTATTAGAAAGTCAGGAAGAAGTGAGAGAGTTAAAAAAGATTTTCATAGAAAATCCTGATTTCATTGTGATTTTATCTTCCTCATATAAATCTAGTGAAGAGAAAATAAAAATCATTGATAAAACTTTGGTGGGTGTTGACGATGAAATTAAATCTTGGATTAAGATTATTACTCAAAATCATCGTGCCACTTATTTAATTGATATCTTTGATGGCTTTATTTCTTTAGTAAACGAGTATCGTGGTGTGAAAGAAGGTTTAGTGTATTCCACTGAAAAACTCAGTGAAAATCAACTCGCTAAACTCAACCAAAAAATTAGTGAAGTGGAAAATATTCCAGTTGAACTGAAAAACATTATTGACCCATCCTTAATCGGTGGGGTCAAAGTCGTAATTAACGACCATATCTATGATGGAAGTATCAAACATCACATCGAAGATATGAAAGTATCCTTATTAAAATAATAGGAGGTCGAATATGAAAATTAATGCGAACGAAATCAGTGCTTTAATTAAAGAACAAATTAAAAATTACCATCGTGAAGTCGATAGTAGTGACGTCGGCACTGTCATTACTGTTGGAGATGGAATCGCTTTAGTCTATGGATTAAGTGAGGCAATGCTCGGAGAACTTTTGCTCTTCCCTCATGATATCTATGGTTTAGTGATGAATCTTGAAACTGATCATGTTGGTGCTGTTTTATTAGGTGATGATTCTTTAATTAAAGAAGGAGACGAAGTGAAACGCACAAAACGCGTCATGGAAGTCCCTGTCGGAGACGCTCTTCTTGGTAGAGTAGTTAATTCTCTTGGCCAACCAATTGATGGACTTGGACCAATTGAAACTAAAAAACTTAGACCAATTGAAGTGATTGCTCCTGGAGTTATTACTCGTAAGAGTGTTGATACTCCTTTAGAAACTGGTATCACAATGATTGATGCGATTACTCCTATTGGAAGAGGTCAAAGAGAATTAATCATCGGAGATCGTCAAACCGGTAAAACCGCGATTGCGATTGATACGATTATTAACCAAAAAGGCAAAGATGTCTTATGTATTTATGTGGCGATTGGGCAAAAGAATTCGACCGTTGCGCAAATCGTCGATAAACTCAAAAGTCATGATGCGATGAGTTACACTCTTGTGGTAAGTGCTACGGCAAGTGAACCAGCTCCTATGTTATATATTGCTCCTTATTCTGGAGTTGCGATGGCGGAAGAGTGGATGCATCAAGGTAAAGACGTCTTAATCGTTTATGATGATTTAAGTAAACACGCGGTTAGCTATCGTACCCTCTCTTTATTATTAAAGAGATCTCCAGGTAGAGAAGCTTATCCAGGAGATGTTTTCTATCTCCATTCAAGGTTACTTGAAAGAGCGTGCAAACTCGATGAAAAATATGGTGGTGGCTCGATCACTGCTTTACCAATTGTTGAAACTCAATCAGGAGATATCTCCGCTTATATTCCAACAAACGTCATCTCCATTACTGATGGACAAATTTTCTTAGTGACCGATTTATTTAACGCTGGTCAAAGACCTGCAATTGATGCTGGCTTATCCGTTTCTAGAGTAGGAGGAGCAGCTCAATTTAAAGCGATGAAACAAGTTGCAAGAAGTTTAAAAATCGATTTAGCGAACTTTGGCGAAATGAAGTCATTTGCTCAATTTGGTAGCGATTTAGATGCTTCTACTGTTTCAATTCTTCGCCATGGAGAAGCTTTGTTAGAAGTTTTAAAACAACCTCAATATTCTCCTTACCCGCTTGAAAAAGAAATCTTTTATCTTTTTGTCGCTAAAAATAAATATTTGGACAATTTGAATAAGAATAAAATAAGTGCTTATCTTTCTAAAGCTTACGATTATGTTATGAGTAACGATAAATCGTTATTTGAAAGTATTGCTAAAGAGAAAGAAATTAAGAGTGAAGTTGAAAACAAACTCAATAATTTAATCGTTAAATTTAACGAAATATATCTAGAAGAATACAAATAGTCTATGTCACAAAACGTTATCAAGATTAAAAGCAGAATCAAATCCGTTAGTGGCGCTTATAAAGTGACAAGTGCAATGAAACTTGTTAGCACTGTAAAACTTAAGCAGTGGAGAAATAAGATGCTCGCTAATAAAGAATACACTAATCAACTTAGTGAAGTGGTTGATTTGCTTTTCGCGTTTTCTAAAAAGGTTAATTCAATCTTCTTATCCCCTCAAAAAGGAAATAAAAAACTCTACATTGTCATCTCTTCTACTTTAGGATTATGTGGTTCATATAATAACAACATCTTTAAAGTTAGTGATTCAAAAATCAAAGAAGAAGATGACGCAATTATTTTAGGAGAGAAAGGAATTGCCCATTACGAGAATGGTGAATTTAAAATCTTAGAAGGATTCTCTCATAAATATTCGATTGAAAATCGACATTTAATAAATAAACTCACACATTTTGTGATTAACGAATATCAAAAAGGAACATATTCTGAAATCCACATCATCTATTCAGAATATAAAAATTCCTTGGTCTTCCTCGCAAAAGATTTCACTCTTCTTCCTTTATCATTTGATAAAGAGGAAAAACTTGGTTATCCACCAATATTTGAACCTAGTGAAGAAGAATTAGTGAACACCCTCATTCCTTTTTACATTAAAACTGCTTTATTCTCTAAGCTTTTAGAGAGTGAAGTCTGTGAACAAGGAGCGAGAAGTAACGCGATGGAAAACGCTACTAATAACGCCAAAGACTTACTCGATGAACTTAAAATCGAATTTAATAAAGCCAGACAAGCCGCCATTACTCAAGAGATTACTGAGATTGTCGCGGCCTCTAAAGCCATATAGGAGGAAACAAAGATGAAAGAAAGTCGTCTTAACAAAGGAAAAATCGTTCAGGCAGTTGGACCAATTGTTGATGTTGAATTTAAAGACCAACATCTCCCAGAACTTTTAACTGCTCTAGTAATTTCTTTACCTAACAACTCTTCTCTTACTATTGAAGTAGCTCAACATATCGGTGACGATGTTGTTAGATGCGTGGCAATGGGACCAACTGAAGGACTTGTTAGAGGAATGGAAGTTATCTCTTTAGATCACCCAATCGAAGTTCCAGTTGGAGAAAGCACATTAGGAAGAATGTTTAACGTTCTTGGTGAACCAATTGATGGGCTTCCTTTAGGAGAAGTTAGCAAAGCTAAAAAGATGTCAATTCACCGTAATCCTCCTAAATTTAAAGACCAATCAGTGAAAACTGAAATCTTTGAAACCGGAATTAAAGTTATCGATTTACTTTGCCCTTATGTAAGAGGTGGCAAAATTGGATTATTCGGTGGCGCTGGTGTTGGTAAAACCGTCTTAATTCAAGAATTAATGAATAATATTGCTAACGAAAAAGGTGGTATATCCGTTTTCGCTGGCGTTGGTGAACGTTCTAGAGAAGGAAACGATTTATATTACGAAATGAAAGATAGTGGGGTTTTGTCAAAAACCGCTTTAATCTTTGGACAAATGAACGAACCACCAGGAGCAAGAATGAGAGTTGCTCTTTCTGGGTTAACTATGGCGGAATATTTCCGTGACTATGAGCATAGTGATGTCCTTTTATTCATTGATAATATCTTTAGATTTACCCAAGCTGGTAGTGAAGTTTCTGCCTTATTAGGAAGAATGCCTTCTGCAGTTGGTTATCAACCAACTCTCGCTACTGAAATGGGACAACTTCAAGAAAGAATCACTTCCACTAAAGATGGTTCCATTACTTCTGTTCAAGCAATTTATGTTCCTGCTGATGACTTAACTGACCCAGCTCCTGCGACTGCTTTCTCTCACTTAGACGCGAAAACAGTCTTAGATAGATCAACTGCTGCTTTAGGAATTTATCCAGCAGTTGACCCACTTAATTCATCTTCAACCGCTTTAGATCCTCAAATTGTTGGAGAAGAGCATTACCAAGTTGCTAGAGGAGTTATTGAAATTTTAGAGAGATATAAAGAATTAAGCGATATTATCGCTATTCTTGGAATGGATGAACTTTCTGATGAAGATAAAAAGATTGTTGAAAGAGCAAGAAGAATTCGAAATTTCCTTTCTCAACCATTCCATGTCGCTTCTCATTTTAACGGCATTCCTGGAATCTATGTCAAAGTTAGTGACACAGTTAGAAGCTTTAAAGCAATTCTTAATGGTGAAGCTGACGATCTTCCAGAAGTCGCCTTCTTATATGTAGGAACAATTGAAGAAGCAAGAAAGAAAGCGGAGAGCTTAAAATAATGGAAAAATCATTCAAAGTTGAAATCTACACTCCATTTGGAAAATATTTAGTCACTGATTGTGATTATTTAAGCGTGAAAACTGGAAGAGGAATGATTGGTGTTTTACCAAATCACGCTCCATTAATTTCAACTTTGGAAATTTCTAAATTAACTCTTAGAAATGGGAGTAATGAAAATTTTTATGCGATTACTACCGGAGTAATCCATATTAAAAAAGACCACACTGTGGTCCTATTAGTTGATTCTTTTGAATCAAAAAACGAAATCGATATCGCTCGTGCTCTTAAAGCAAAAGAAAGAGCGATGAAAAGACTTTCTTCATCATCAAAAAACGAAATCGATATCATTAGAGCCAAAGCTGCACTTTCCCGTGCATTGAATCGACTCGAAGTTAGTGGTAATAATAATTAAGGAGAAAATAAATATGCATCCATGGCACGACGTAAGAGCTAGTAGAGTTACACCTGATCGCTTTTTAGCCCTCATTGAAATCTCTAAAGCTAGTAAAAACAAATATGAATTAGATAAAGAAACTGGTCACTTAATTCTTGACCGTGTTCTTTTTACCAGCACTCACTATCCACAAAATTATGGATTTATTCCAAGAACCTACGCTAGAGACTATGACCCACTTGATGTTTTAGTTTTGTGTAGCGAATCAATCATCCCAATGAGTTTTGTGGAATGTAAACCAATTGGTGTTCTTATTATGAAAGATAATGGTTTATTTGATGAAAAGATTATTGCTGTCCCTCTTAATGATCCATTTTATTCTCCATATAACAACATCACCGACATTCCAGGACATATTATGGATGAAATCAAGCACTTCTTTGCGGTTTATAAAACTCTCGAAGGAAAATCCACTGCGATTGATGAAGTGAAAGATGTTGAAGTCGCTAAACAAATCATTGCTGATTGTATTAAAGCTTATAAAGTGATAATTGAACCTAAACATTTAGCGGAGCTAAAAGCTCGAGGATAAAATGATTCACATCGTTTTATATCGACCAGAAAAACCACAAAATACAGGGAACATAATGAGGACATGCGTGGCAATTAACGCCACACTCGATATCATTGGTCCCCTCTCTTTTTCTATTGATGAAAAATCAGTTAAAAGAGTTGGGATGGATTATATTGATTCTTTAAAGATGAATTATTTCCCAACATATGAAGATTATTTAAAAGCTTATCCTAAAGCGAATACATATTATGTCACTCGATATTCAAATAAGGTTTATTCCTCTTTTAAATTTGAAGAAGAATATAAAGATATCTTTTTAATGTTTGGAAGAGAATCAACAGGAATTCCTCATGATATTCTTCTTTCTCATCCTGATCGATTATTAAGAATCCCGATGGTACCAGAAGCAAGAAGTTTAAATCTTTCTAATTCAGTAGCGATAGTGGTCTATGAAGTTCTCAGGCAACAAAAATTCCCGAATTTATCCACTCACGAAGCGATAAAAGGTGAAGATTTCTTAATCAATGAGAAAAAGTCGAATTAACGAAATTCGATTTTTTTATATATTTTTCACTTATATACTTGTATATAAAATTTTAATGTATCTCTCTTGACTTCTTTATAAAGAAGATTAGAATATAGGCATCATTGATAATATCTCACGTCCTCAGCACGACGATAAACTACTGAAAGAGAGGTATTATCTATGAAATACTATACGCTTGAAGCGGTTGTTAACGGTTCTAATGTAAAGCTCAAAAGAAACGCTTTTACTTCGAGAAACGACGCAATTGAGTATATGTTCAAATATTATGAAGAACATTACTTATATTCATTAGAAGTTAACGATGAACATATTGTCGATAATAACCGACACAAAATTGAATACGTCTGCGACTTTCATAACCGCTTTACAGTTACACGTCATTTAACTGCTATGTAAAAAACAAGGACCCTAGGGTCCTTTTCTTATTTAGCAAATCTTTTCTGCTCTTTAATGAGTTTCTTATATTTATCATCCACTTTATGAAGAGTGATCGTTTGATATTTATTAAGTAAAGCTTCGCCTAATGAATTACCCTTTTTTACATCTTTCACATCAGCAATATAAACTTCACCCATTTCACAATTAGAAAGAATTAAGGCAATATTACTCGCTGCTTCTATTACTTCTCTAGAAGGATCAGAGTTAAAAATAACGACATGCGCTCCACTAATATTAGCAGCGTGAAGATAAATATCTTTTGGGTTTGCTTTTTTAAAAGTGAGGTAGTTATTTTGTTCTTTATTTTTACCAAAACCAATTCTTACACCTAAATAATCAATATAATAAGGAAGATTTGAATTAATGACTTTATTCTTCTCTTTCTTTTCAATTTTGTGAGGTAAATATTTTCTCATTAATTCTTCAATTTCTTCTTGAGAATAATATGAGAAGATTTCAATTATGTGGTTTAATTCTTCTACTTCTTCTTTTGCTTTATTTATCTCTCTAATATCATTTTCAATTGTGCGCTTATTCTTCTTATATTTTTCATAAAATTTATGAGCGTTTTCTTCTACTGATAAATCAAAATCATATTGATCTTTTATTTGATCTATATACGAATTTAATGACTCTTCGTCATATTTATAAGTTAACAAATAATCGCCATATTCTTTATAAATTAAGTTTTTGCTAGCGACCTCTTTTTCATTTTCTAAGACCTTAATTTTTCGATTTAAAGATTTAATCTTTCCTTTGAGGTGATTATATAAAGGAAGCGCTTTTTCTTTTTGGCTCTTATCATCGATTTCGTTCATGTAGTTATATACATCTAGCTGATATTTTTGATAATTAAAATCTTTATTCACTAAATTTTCATTTTTTTCTATAGGAAGATATTTCATCCCTTTTAAAATTGGACGAGAAGCAGAAAGATCAACATAGTGTTTCGCAAAGAGGATGTTTTCATTTTCATCTAAGAGAATGAGATTATTAATTGTAGGTATAAGTTCAACCACTAAATAATATTTCTCTTTCTCAAAGAATTCATTGTTTTTAACCAATGTAAATTTCATCACGCGATCGTTATTCACCTGAGCGATATCAATTACATAACTATTCTTCACATATTTTCTTAAATTGTCGTTTAAATTCCCTAATGTTGTTTTTGATTTATATTCTCCATTTACCAAAGAAATAAAAGGAGAAGAATGGTTGAGGGAAATTAATAATTTCTCTTCACTATAAAAAGAAAAAGAAAAATAGATGTCGCTATTATTGATAACTGTCACCTGTGTAATAAAATTATTCAAAATTTTACTTTTGAATTCATTAACGAGATAACTAACTCCACTTAAACTAAGTTTAACCGCCATGAATATATTATTTCACTAATTTAGATTTGCTAAAAGATAAATATATCTTTATAATAGTTCCAATATGAAAAAAGGATTACTCATCATTTTAAGCGGACCTTCTGGTGTCGGAAAGGGAACAATCCGCAAATACATCATGGACAACTTCAAGATTCAAATCTCTTATTCGATTTCGATGACCACCCGTCCTCAAAGAGAAAAAGAGGTTGATGGAGTTGATTATTACTTTGTAAGTAATGAAGAATTCGATAAGAATATCGCTAATGAAAACTTCTTAGAATGGGAAGAATTTGTTGGCAATCGATATGGAACTCCAAAAGATAAAGTTGAAGAACTCCGCAATAAAGGTAAAAACGTTCTTCTTGAAATCGAAGTCAATGGTGCTAGTGAAGTGATGAATAAAGTTAACGATGACAGAGTAATCTCTTTCTTCTTAATGCCACCAAATATTGATGCTCTAGAATCTCGAATCAGAAGAAGAAAAACTGAAAGCGAAGAAATCATTCAAGCTCGCTTGAATAAAGGAAGAAGTGAGATGAAAATGGCAGATCGTTACGATCACGTTATCCTTAATGATGATGTCGCTAGAGCAAGCCAAGAAATCGTGGACTTAATTAAAAAGAAACTTAAAAAATAAGGACGAGACAAATTGAAAATAATTGAACTACTAATTGAACGAAATAGTTATTCTCTGAATCGTCCTTTTTCTTATCTTTATAGCGGAAAGAAAAAGGTTGGAGAAGGTTTTCGAGTCCTCGTTAGTTTTAATAACCAACAATTAGTGGGATATGTCACAAAAGTTAGTGAAACTAATAAAAATAAAGAAGAACTTGAAGAAGAATATGGCTTTTCCCTATCTGAAATCATCGATGTGATTGATGATAACGCTTTACTCTCTAAAGAACTCATGGATTTAGCGGATAAAGTAAGCGAATATTATCTCGCTAG
>DEJH01000065.1:0-2382 GCA_002353275.1 Caryophanales bacterium UBA2753
TTTCTAAATTAATTTAAAACTTTCGATGGTGAAATTTACTATTGAGCAAGTTCGAGAAATCATGGACAATGCCAACAATATACGTAATATGTCAGTCATAGCCCACGTAGATCATGGCAAATCGACCTTAACAGATTCACTCATAGCCAGAGCTGGGATCATAGCCAAAGAAAAAGCAGGTGATGATAGATTCACAGACTTCAGAAAGGACGAAGCCGAACGAGGAATTACTATAAAATCCACAGGAGTCTCACTTTATTATGAATATGACATCGATGACTCAGGTGAAAAAGGCAAATTTTTGATAAACCTAATTGACTCTCCTGGACATGTCGATTTCTCCTCAGAGGTGACAGCAGCTTTGAGAGTTACCGATGGTGCTTTGGTTGTAGTTGACTATGTAGAAGGTGTCTGTGTCCAAACTGAAACAGTGCTTAGACAAAGTTTGCAAGAATTAATCAAGCCTGTGCTTATGATAAACAAATGCGATAGGGCCATTTTTGAACTCCAACACAGTTCAGAAACCATGTACCAAAATTTCCTAAGAATTGTCGAAAATGCCAATGTAATTATTTCCACTTATCAAAACACTGAAGCTATGGGGGATTTGCAGGTCTATCCTGAAAATGGAACTGTTGCTTTTGGCTCAGCCATTCATGGTTGGGGATTTTCTTTGACTACTTTTGCTAGAATGTATGCTAAAAAATTCAAACAAGATAAGAAAAAACTAGTTAAAAAATTATGGGGAGATAATTACTATAACCCAAAGGAAAAAAAATGGTCAACTGAACCCGAAGATGAAAGCGTCCAAAGAGCCTTTTGCGTGAATATCTTAGAGCCTTTAATTAAATTAGCCAGGACTGTTATTACAGGAAAGAAGGAAGTCTATTCACCTTTATTGGAAAAAATAGGAATTAAATTGACTCCAGAAGAGATGGAAACTACTGGAAAAATTTTGATGAGAAATGTGATGCAGAAATGGATTGATGCTTCTGATGCCTTAATTGAAATGATTATCTTACATTTGCCTTCGCCTAAAGTTTCCCAAAAATATAGAACAGTTTACTTATATCAAGGACCTATAGATGATGAATGTGCTAAAGCAATGATTAATTGTGATCCCCAAGGCCCAGTTATGATGTTTGTATCTAAAATGGTTCCAACTTCTGATAATGGTCGTTTTTATGCTTTTGGAAGAGTTTTTTCTGGAACCATAAAATCAGGAGAGAAGGTAAGAATATTAGGACCTCAATATGTCCCAGGAAAACAAAGAGATCTCAGTATCAAAACAGTGCAAAGAGTTGTTGTTATGATGGGAAAGAAAACTGAAGACGTTGTTGATATTCCTTGTGGTAATACTTGTTCTTTAGTAGGGGTTGATGATGCTATCTTAAAACAAGGAACTATTACTACTTCTCCTGTGGCTAATATTATTAGGTCAATGAAATATACAGTTTCCCCTGTTGTAAGAGTAGCAGTTAATGCTAAAAATCCGGCTGATTTACCCAAATTAATTGCTGGGCTCATTAAAATGTCAAAAGCTGATCCTTTAGTTCAAGTAATAAACACTGAAACTGAGCATATAATTTGTGGAAGTGGTGAACTTCATTTAGAAATATGTCTTAAAGATTTAGTGGATGATTATGCAAAAATTCCTATCACTCAATCTGATCCAGTAGTACCTTATAAAGAAACAGTAACGACAAAGTCTACTCAAATTTGTATGGCTAAATCTCCTAATAAACATAATAGATTGTATGTCATTGCTGAGCCTTTAGATGAAAAATTAGTTGAAGAAATAGATAATGGGATTATAAGAGCAAATGATGATTTGAAAGTGACTTCAAGGACTTTAATAGATAAATATAACTGGGAACAACATGATGCTAAGAAATTATGGGTATTTGGTCCTGATCAAATGGGTCCTAATTTCCTTGTTGATCAAACAAAAGCTGTGCAATACCTTACAGAAATAAGAGATTCAATGGAGTCTTCTTTCCAAGACGTTACAAGAAATGGTGTCTTAGCAGAAGAAAACATGAGAGGAGTTAGATTCAATATTCAAGATGTAGAACTCCACACTGATGCTATTCATAGAGGAGGAGGTCAAATTATGCCAACAGCAAGAAGAGTTTATTATGCTTCTGAAATAACTGCTAGTCCTAGATATCAAGAACCAGTTTATCTTTGCAATATTGCTGCTCCACAGGATGTAATGAGTGGAATTTATCAATGTTTTTCCCAAAGAAGAGGCGTGTTCTTTAGTGAAGAAGCTGTGCAAGGAACACCTTTATTGGAAGTCAAGGCTTATTTACCTGTTTCGGAATCTTTTGGATTTACGGCTCATTTGAGATCTCTCACTTCTGGACAAGCTTTCCCACA
>DEJH01000065.1:2478-2646 GCA_002353275.1 Caryophanales bacterium UBA2753
TCAGAAAAAGAAAAGGACTTAAATTGGAACTTCCTATTCTGAATGATTATATTGATAAAGCTTGATTAGTTATGAAACTAAAAAGAACAATTATTATTAAATCAAAACAATTAAAATTAATTATATTATTATTCTTTGATTTATTATCATTATTAAATGAAATTGTTT
>DEJH01000062.1 GCA_002353275.1 Caryophanales bacterium UBA2753
AAATATAAAAATAATATAGATAAAGTGGGTTAATTTAACCCTAGAAATAATACAAAATATCTAAACTGTATCAAAATAAACTTAAAAGAACTATATAAATGAACTCGCCCAATCAACTAAATGATTACTATAAAAAAATAAAAAGAGGGTAAAGTTAATTCACCCTCGTTTCTACTATCTGGTAATACGTTAAATAACAGATAAGCCAATTGTTAAACCGATTGACGCCACTAAAGCAATAGAAGCAGCAATTGGTGAATAAATAATCTTACTAAGATCAACTTTTGTATTCCAATTTAACTTCTTTGCTAATTGGATGAGTCCAAATGAAATAGCGCCGATAGCAAAGGAATAAAGAATTGCTAAGCCATTAACGGTGAATAAGTATTTTTCACCCATCTTGCTCCATGTTGCCATGTTGGTGAACACATCACTTCCTTTAATGGTTTTGACCACTAAGAAGGAGAATTGATAAAGGGTGTTAGCGGCAACAATCGAACCAAATGTCTTTAAAGAGAGGACGTTAGTTGGACGGAAGAGAGCTAATGCACTACCCATCGCTAATGCTTCTAAAACAATATAAATAGCAGGTTCCCAAACAACATCAACAAATCCAATCACAAATCCTACTGATAATTTAATTAAGGCAGCAACAACACCCATCAAATATACCGCATAGAAAGATTGATTGGTTTTCTTATAACAATTCGCCATTAAGCAATAGGCAATTGGGAGAATGATTACAGAGCTTGAATAATAAATCATCCTTGTGGCAGGTAAATGAAGAAGGGTGCCAAGTGTGGCTTCCACTATTCCCCATAAAGAACCCCAAAAGATAATGGTCATAATCATTTTAAAATCTAATGTTTTCTTTTCCATGATAAGTACCTCGAACTGAGACTATTTTAGCGGGGAGATTTTTACATTGTCAAAGACAAATTTAAACCTCGCACGCGCGGTCATTAACCTTGAATGACGCGTGTGTGATAAATATTTTTTAGTGTGGCACTTTTGTGCGCTCCACAATATATAATGAATTTATAAAAATATAGGAGAACACCATGAAGTTAAGAAATCTACTATTATTACCAGTTTTATTTACAACTCTTTTAGTGGGATGTGGGAAAACCACTCCACCAGTAGAGCCAGAAAATGAAGTAACTTATACCTTTGGAGATTTAACCGAAGAGAATTATGTTCAAAAATTAACGAAAAAAGGAACGAGAATATCTCCTGAAAGTTATGTCTCTACTGCAGGCTTTGAAAATGTTTTTAAAAACAACAATTTCTATGTCAGTGAATCCTCAATATTTAGAATTTTATGTCGACTTGACTCTATCGACACTCCAAATGTTTGGATTAGAAGAATTGAATTTACGTTTATGGATAACAAAGACGGTTTGAAATTAATCGAAGCTGATCCTGCTGAATCTTATAGCGATGGCGTTTGGACAACTACGATGACTAAAGGAAATCAAGGAACTGCAGAAATTAAATTCCAAGGTACTGGAGAAGCAATTATTTCTAAAGTTAAGATCACTACTACTCCATTTGTTCAAGATACAGTGAAACTAGAGATAAATAATCTTGACAATGATGACGAAGTCTATTTCTTCTCAGGTGGAGCGACATTTGAAAAATGGCAAACCAAAGAAAAATTAAAACCAGATACTGAATTCTACACCTTGCAAACTTATTATTTATGGGTTAAGTGGGGTCAAAATCATAAAGATTATTTTGATTTCCTCACTATGAAAAATAACGGTAACCTTCTTCCAGATAGAAAGTTCTTCCCTGATCCTGATAGCGGACTTCCACAACAAGAAATCATCGTCTATGAACTTCAAATAATTGAAAAAGATGTTACTAAAATCACAATTAACTCTATTTGGACCGCTAAAGAAGCCTCTAATAATATCGTAATTGACAATCTAAGTGCTAACCAATACGTTAAAGGCTTTATGGAAACTAACCCATTAGAGTCCCTTGGATTAAATAATGTTCTATTTGGTCAAGAAGTATATTTTGATGCTAGACCAAAAAGAGGATATATCGACTTAAGAATCAAGGTTAACGGAAAAGAAGCCAGTTATGATATAGAGACTCAAAGATCTAAATTCATAGTTCCTTTAGAAAAAGAAATCAATATTTCTTTTAGCGCCACTGAGGGAGACGAAGAAACTAGAGGAAAAACTGTCATAACTCTAAATGGTGCAGACGCTGAAAAAGGTAAATTAGCGTATGTGATTGATAATAAGGAAGCGTATATTTTCTTCATTGAAAATGAAAATTGCCCAACCGCTCAATTAACTAAACTCTTCTTTAAAGGAGTAGAAATTGCTAGACAATATCGGGAAGAGGAAGAAATTTATTATTTTAAGCTTAATGAAGATCAAACCAAAGTGTTAGAGGAGGCAGAAGATAAAGCTTCATTATTCTTCTTAACCATTGGTGAAAGTGCAACATATACCTCAACCTTATGTTTTAATAAAGGAGCGTTCAGTGTTGAAGTTAATGGTTCTCCACTAAGCGAAGAAAGCTTCGATGTAAGTGGTAGAAGCGAAGTTACTCTTAAAGTTATTCCTAATGAACATTTAGATGTCCATTCTGTTGAAGTAAACGATAGGAGAGTTATAGTCACACCTAGCGAAGATGGATCAGTAACTTATAAATTCACCGCTAACGCTAAAAAATATGACTTCTTAATCCAAACTAAAGCCCAATTAGTGAAATTAGAAAGAGATATAGAATCCACAACTGGATATATCATCAAAGATTTACCAGCTGAATCAAGTGAAGTTGGTAAAGCAATCACTCTTACATTAGGGGTAACTGATGAAGACAAATACTCTCTTTATGATAAAGATGTATCGGTTACATACAATGGAGTTAAATTAACGGTTGATGAAACTAACTATTCATTTGTTATCACTCCAGTTAAAGATGTAACAAAAATTAAAGTTATTGTCACCGAAAAGGCTTAATTATCATTTATTTAAAGAAGCACCTTAATGGTGCTTTTAATATGGTCTTATATTTTACATCTCAAATGAGACGTTTAGCATCTTAGCGATCTCTGAAATGGAACAAACTAGAAATTCGCGGAACGCTATTAATATAATTGTTCTTCAATCCATTTTTCTAATAAAGGCTTTGAAGAATTAACATTTGATCCCACAATTGCTAATCCAGGTTTAACATTTGCTTTTGGGGCGTATTTTTTAATATCTCTCACTATTGAAGCTAGTCCACTACCTTCATGAGTGGAAAATGGCATTATCACCTTGTCTTTAAAATCTAATTTTGATAATTGAGTAAACATTGGTTGAGGTAATGTTCCCCAATATATTGGACCACCAATGAATATCACATCATAATTATCTATGTTAGATAGCTCTTTGACTAATTCTGGAAGTTCATTTCTTTTTTGTTCGTCTTGAGCTTCTTTAATGCAGGTCATGTAATCTTTTGAATAAGGGACTTTTCTTTCAACCTTGAATAGATCCGCTCCGACTATATCTTTGATATATTCTGCAACAACTTCTGTGTTGCCTTTGTCAATATATCTCATTGAGCCACCAAAATAATTTTCATTGGCCCTAGAAAAATAAATAACCAATGATTTCATATTATTCACCAAATCTTTCTATATCCAAATGTTTTAATATTCTAGCGGGATTACCCACTACAACTGAAAATGATATTATATCAATATATCAATACACATCAATCTTTGATTGAAAATTCATTTTGACAACAATTACAAATTATATACAATATAAGTGTGGACCCAAGTTGGCAAACGGAGCCTTCCTCGGTTCATTTTTTTAGGTAATTTGCTTATAGAAATATTATTTATATAATTGTCCAACTTTTTTAGGATATAAAGTAACTAGTTTGTGACAGTTTGCCAAAATAAAAACATCTCTAAGGAGACGTTATTATTTGTCAATCAGGGCGCTGCATCCTGAATCGCCGACATCCATTTCCAAGAAATGCGCCGTGGTCGCACAACGACTTTCCACCTTTGACAATGCCAAGCAGGCCAGCCTAATTAAGGAAGCGACTGGAACGTTAGACGTCATCTATTGGCTTCCCCCTGCATCGCGTAATGACTATAAGTCTTCACCCTATTTTAGAGTGCGCCGTGGTCGACTGCTGAATCTCCACCTTTGACATAATTATTCTAAAAGAATATGTATCGATTTTCAATCGTTATCTTTAACTGGATGTATCGTAACAACTGATTCTTTCTTATTCTTTTTTTTACATCAGTAACTATTTTCAAATACTTCAATCTTTCTTTTTTAACCATAATTTCAGGGTAAAAAAAAGACTGACACATTGTATCAATCCAATTTAACTAAGTTGGCAGGGTGTAAAGATTTTAATACAACGCAACACCTCGCTAAATTACGCAACACTAATTATTTCACTAGCGTATTGATATCGTCATCTAAAACAATTGACTTATCTTTTATTTCTTCTGGAATGCGGTTGAACCCTTTATTTATGCAAACATAAAAAGCATCTTTAAAACCATATGTCATTCTCATAAATGGATATTTAATGATAACAGGGGTATTCCACCCCACTCCTAACTCTAAAAACAGTATCTTTTTATCTTTGTTTTCATTTAAAAACTTTTCATATCGATGAGAGGCTTCATGCCAGCCTTCATCTTCCACAAAGGTATTATCACTTCTTAAATTCATACTCATTTCTTCTCCACAAATTGGACATTTAGGAACTAATCTAGAAGGAATTAAACCATCTTTAAGTGAATGAACCATTTCCATTACTATCTTTTCGTTATCATATGTCTTTTTATGACATGGCTTTGAACATTGGAATAAACCATAATCACCTTGCGTATAAAACAATCTTTCTTTAGAAAAACCAGAGAGTTGGAACTGATGATCAACATTCGTTGTTATAACAAAATAATTCTTATCTTTTACTAATTCATAAAGCTTCTTATATAAGGGTTTCGCCCCTTCTTTATATCTCTGCAAATAGATAAACCTACACCAATAACCCCACTTCTCTTCACTAGTTAAGAATGGGTGAAAACCCGCACTATACATATCGGTGTAGCCATATTTTTTATTGATGTCTGGGAAATTTTCTAAAAAATAATCTCCACCATATTCAAATCCAGCAGCAGTAGATAAACCTGCTCCAGCTCCGATAACTATCGCTTCAGCCTCATTAATAAGCTCTTTAATTCTCTCTATCTCTTTCATAACTAAAATAATGTAATTGTCCTATCTTTAAATGATTCTTGCTTTGCAAGTCTAATTTTATCCTCTTGATTAATATGACCAATTAATAAAGGAGAATTATCATCATGCTCCTTATAGTTCTTTCTAATTGTCACTTCATTACCATTTGCATAACAATACTTACATAAATGCATACAAGAATTATATGAGCCAATATCATTAGAAAGATAGCAAGCACAATAATTCTTTCTCGCTTCCATTTTTTGCTTAATATCTAACTTAGAGTCGATACTATTTTCATAGTCTTTCACTCTCATGCATCCATCGATATCAATGCCATAATTAGCAAGCCACTTTTCTTTAGAACAAAGTCTTAAATCCATATGATGCTTTTTAGTAATTTCCATAAAAGCTTTAGCTATTTCAATTTTTGCTTCATCATCCGTATCTTTTATTTCTGGATGATTTTTTTCTAGTTTTGGATAAATATCAACAAAACCAAAGGCCACTAAAGAGGTATATCCTTCTAATTTAGAGGCAATGTGCTCAAACATCTTAATGTGATACTCTTTTGTGTATTTGCTATTCACAATGATTGGGGTGTATCTCCAACCAATCGCATTCTTTCCAACTTTGTTGGATAAATATTTAAAATCTTCAATCACTTGATCAATTGGAGGAACATTAGGTTCTAAATCTTTACCAAAACCAGTGATGGAAACATACCAAAATTGACCAAAATCTTTCAGTTCATCTAGATAGGGAAACATTGGTCGAGGATTTTTTGTACAAAACCCAATCACATCCACCACTTTTGGATTTAATAAAAACTTCGTAACAATAGTTGGATAATATGGATTTCTTACCAAAACATATCCTTCTTTGATACGATTCATAAACCATTTTGAATAGAAAGCAGGAATGTCTGTTCTTTGTCCTGTATTTATAATCATAGTCCTGCCTCCTTCATATTCTTTTTATATGTCTCAAAATCACTATCACTAAAGACATCAAAAATGACTTTTTTAATATTCTTGTTCTCTTCTTTTGAATACGAATTAACACATTTAATAGCGATTCTGCTGGCTTTTTCAATCGGAAAGCCGAATATTCCTGTTGATAATGAGCAAAACACGATTGACTTCAGTTTCATTTCATCCGCTTTTTTTAGACAAGAATAATAGCAATTCGCTAAATCAATTTCATCCCTATGCATTCCTGAATAGATTGGCCCCACTGTGTGGAATATATATTTTGCAGGTAAATTATAGCCACTAGAAACTTTTACTTGTCCATTAGGTTCTTCATGACCTTGTTTTTTCATTATTTCTAACATATCTCTTCTTACTTCTAGACCCGCAAAAGAATGAATCGCGTTATCGATACAGTGATGGCCAGGAACAAAGCATCCTAGCATTTGAGAATTACAAGCATTCACTATCGCATCTGCTTTGATAAGAGTAATGTCGCCTTTATATAAGGAAATACCTTCAGGAAAAGATGAAATATCAGTTATTTCTTTGCTGGATAAAATGCCTTTCAAGACTTTATCTTGCTTTTGATAAAACTCATCGCTTATATTAACTGGCATTGTAATATTTAAAAGCGCTCTAAAAGTTGGCCAATCATAAGATAGTTCATCTTTGATATGGCTATAATCTTTTAAATAGTCAATACACCACTTAATATCACTCATTGCTATACCTTATTTTAATAAATTACTGCATCGTTAGCGGTATATTCTTTTAAAGAATCAGTTTTAACTTGAATGCAAATATAAGAAATACCTTCTTTGTCACTGGCTTTAAATTGTCTTTTAGTGGTTGGTGCAACTTTAATAACATCACCTTTATTTAATGTCACTACTTCTTCATCTAAAGTAGCGATTCCTTTGCCTTCTAAGACAATATAGATTTCTTCATTGTTTTTATGAGAATGGACAAAAGGGACACCTGCACCAGTTGGAAGATTATTAAAAGATATTTCCGCTCCGGTAAGACCTAATAAGTCATGCAATTCTGTTCTTGGTTCATTACCAACATTAACTTTTGTGTAATTATTCATTTTCTTTTTTCTCCTTGTGCCTATATTTAATCAATTTATTTTAAAAGAAAAAAGTACGCACCTTTTTGTAACTACGTATTCTTTTTGTTATGCGTAATGTATAATAAAGTTACTTGAGGTCAATAAAATGAAAAAGAAAAGTGAATTACCAGCCTGTCCAGTTGCCACTACTGTTTCTTTAATTGGTTCTAAATGGAAAATCTTAATAATTAGGAACCTAAGAACTAGGCCATGGAGATTCAATGAACTTCAAAGATCTTTACAAGGGGTTTCTCAGAAAGTTTTAACGAGCTCCCTAAGAGAAATGATTGATGATGGACTAGTTATTAGAACTGACTACAAAACCAACCCTCCACACGTTGAATATTCTCTTAGTGAATTAGGCAAAGAACTAATGCCAATTATCGATTCAATGGAAGTATTTGGCAATTATTACAAATCGTTATAAGTTTCTAGCTAAGTAAAAAATAAAAAGGACTGACACATTGTATGAACCGGTAAGATAAAAGTAGA
>DEJH01000051.1:0-559 GCA_002353275.1 Caryophanales bacterium UBA2753
TGTTCCTCACAAATCCCGATTTATCGATATCCCGACAAATGCGAATTTGTCTTTATCTATGCTTTTCTAAGCGTATAAGACCTTCTTCATCCGGTACACTAATTCCGTTTTTATATGTGTATCCCATTTTTATATAAAAGGGAGTTGCAGTGATCGAGGCAGGTATTTCAATTCTGTTCGCACGAAGGAAATATTCGTCTTTTTCCAAAGTATCTATGATCTTTCTTCCGATTCCTTGCCCGTGATACTCTGGTAAAACGAAGATAGTGAATAAACTACTTTCGTCAACTTTACCCCAGTACGGTCCTATTGCACCGCAGCCCACAATTTTATCCTCATCGCATACTACATAAAAATGAGTCCATTTTGCGCGCTCCAAGATGTCTTTCGGCTGTAATTTTTGAACATCATTTTCGATATATTCCCTCGAATAATCTTTGGTGTTGACTTCTCTGAGCGTCCTAACAATCAAAGCTGATACATTTCCTGCATCTTCAGGCTCGATTCTTCTGATAATCATTGCATCACATCCTCATAAATCTCGATTTTGCGTCATCCC
>DEJH01000051.1:581-1171 GCA_002353275.1 Caryophanales bacterium UBA2753
TCTTTCAAAGGGTATTTCCGTATTTCTAAAGGGTACTTCCGTATTTCTAAAGGGTACCTAGCTGAAGCAAGGATTCTATCGTATCCCTAAAAGATATCCACTCTAACACAAATTTTTGATCCATGTTATCCTCTGCTACAGGAGGATTTTTTATGGAATATAAGATATATGCTGCCGAATATAAATGGGCCTTAATCGAAGAATACCAATCACGAAATGTATCCATGCGAGCTTATTGCAAAGAAAAAGAATTATCATTATCAACTTTTGCTAGTTGGCTAAAGAAAATTAGGATGTATGGTCAACCAGAGTTAAAGATGCTTCCTCATTCAAACAATAAGCTATCACCAATAGATGTTACAAATGAAGTTAAAACCATCACTAAGGAGGCAGATGAATCTTCAAATTATACGTTTACCTTGGAAACAAAAGGAATGAAATTAACATTTTCAATCAACAATCTTAAAGAAGTATTCGAGGTAATTAACAATGGTTGATCTAAATAAGATAGAACATATTTATATCTACCCTGGTCTTACCGATATGAGACTAGGAATATTTGGTTTAAGAAAGAAAATATTAGAAACTTC
>DEJH01000051.1:1284-3354 GCA_002353275.1 Caryophanales bacterium UBA2753
CTTATTCGCGGTAAATTCATCTGGCCAATGAAAGGTGATAAGGCTGAACTCACCAAAGAGGAATTAAAGCTAATCATTGAAGGAGCTGGACTAATAAAAGCCATTGAACATAAGGGTGAGAATATATCACTATTTTAATTTAAGTTTACTTTGTAAACTTAATTTGATAAAATACCCCTATGAAAGATTTATCTAAAGAAGAATTACTTAAAATAATCGAGGAACAAGATAAAAAGATTTCTGGCTTAGAAAGAGATTTTGCTGACCTTCAAGAAAAATATAATAAGCTTCTTAAAGATATAGAAAACAAGTTACATATTATTAAAGTACAAAATCATAATAAATATTACTCCACTAAAGAAAGTGCTTTTATCAAAGAAAACAAGGAAGATATATCTTCTCCAATTAATGAAGTAGAAGTTAATCTAGCAAAGAAAAAAGGTAGACCATTAGGTAGTAAGAATTTTGCTAACATTGATTTAGAAAGTTTAGCTAAAGAAACAGTTACTTTAGATATCGCTACTGAATTAGTTAATAAGGGTTGGAAGTTAACTAAAATTGGAGAAGATGTTTCTTATCTAGTAAAAGTTGAAAAAGAAATAAAAGTAATTAAAGTAATTGCTCCTAAATATGTTAGAAATGATGTAAAAGAAGAAAAAATTTATCAAGCGATTAAAGATGAAGCATTTCCTCATTCAATATGCACCGCTAGTCTTGCTAGTGATATCATCAATGCGAAATACAATTTAGATGTTCCTTTATATAGATACGCTAAATATTTAAATAGCCAAGGTATTCCATTAAGCGATATGGATCTCACTAACTATGTAAAAAGAAGCGATGAATTATTAAAGCCGCTATATGAAGCGATTAAAGATAGATTAATCAATCAAACCGCAAATGTCATTCATTCTGATGAAACACCTCTAGAAGTTCTTGATTATCTTAAACATGAAAATAGGAAAAACGGTTATATCTTTGCTTATGTTTCTTCTTTTTATGATAATCCCATCTATTTATATGACTTTAATAAGACTAGAGAAACGGATAAAACAAAAGAACTTCTTGATGGATATAAAGGATATATCGTTACCGATGGCTATGCTGGATATGATGAATTATCTAATAAAGGAATTAAAATCCAAAGATGCTTCGCTCATATAAGAAGGAAATTCTACGATATTGTTAAAGTATTAAATGACGAGCAAAAGAAAGTAAGTTCCGCGAATGAAATGGTAAAAAGAATTGATTGTTTATTCGCTAAAGAAGCAGAATTAAAGGCCAACAAGAAATCGCCACTAGAAATTCTTGAAGCAAGAAAAAGTGATGGTTATATGAAGATAGTTAACGATATCTATGATTATCTAGATTCGATAAACGCTGAAGAAGGAACAGTATTAGACGCTGCAGTTAAATACTTTAGAAACATTAAAGATGAAAGTAAAACCTTCTTGTTAGATGGCCACATTCCTATTTCTAATAACATATGTGAAAGAGCTATTAAACCTTTCGCTATTATGAGAAGAAATGTCTTGTTCGCTAAAACAGAAAATGGAGCTTCTATTTCAGGGAGAATATTTACAATTGTTCAAACCGCTAAGGCGAATGCTTTAGTTGTTGATAAATATTTGGAATATGCTCTTGAGAATATAAATAAAGTTCCTATTGATGATCTCTTGCCGTGGTCAGAGAAACTTCCTAAGGAACTATCTATAAAACAGTATATAAAGTAGGGTGTACGAACTTTCGAACACCTTGTCCGAATATTCGCACATTGTCAAGATGGATATCTTTTAGGCATACGATCTCATTTTCTGAACAATAGAGATAAATAACTTTTGTTGAAGTGTGTACAGCTAATTTAAACAGCATAATAAACCTCCAAATTTTTAAAAGATGTTATACTATACGGTAACTTTTTCTAAAATTTCGTCATTTTCAGAAAACTTTTTAATTTTTTTATTAAAACACCACCACAGACAAGCCAAAAACAAGCCACGCCGCACGATTCGCACCAGGTGAATATAAATGCTTAGAAGCACAAAAAAAGCCGCCACTGTGGACGACTTA
>DEJH01000078.1 GCA_002353275.1 Caryophanales bacterium UBA2753
TCTCTGAATTTAGAATAGTCTGGCTCTGGCATATCAATGGATAAGCCTGGTTTTCCTTCTGCCACTAAACGAGGATCATAACGGAAGAGTTGGAAATATCCACATTCAACCGCTTTCTTCTCTTGCTTCATGGAGTTTGAAAGTCCACCTTTGATACCGTGGTTAGCACATGGTGCATAGCAGATAACTAAGGATGGTCCGTTATAGCTTTCAGCTTCTTTAAGAGCTTTAATAGCTTTAACTGGGTTACTTCCTAAAGCGATTTGAGCAACATAGACATTACCATAGCTCATCGCGATAAGAGCAAGGTTCTTTTTAGGTGTGAGTTTACCGCTAGCGGTAAATTTAGCAATAGAACCAGTTTGAGAAGATTTAGAAGATTGTCCACCAGTGTTAGAGTAGACTTCAGTATCTAAGACTAAGATATTGACATCTTCTTCATTAGCGATAACGTGATCAAGTCCACCGTAACCAATATCATATGACCAACCATCACCACCGATGATCCACACGGATTTATCTTGTAAATCTCTTTCGTAAACGAGAACTGATTTCACTTCTTCGTCTTTACTAGCTTTAATTAAGCTAACGAGTTCAGGAACAATTCTACGACTTTCTTTACGATTTTTGATGTTTTCGAAATATTCATCAATTTTTTCTTTGAGTTCTTTTTCAACGCTTTCTCTTCCTTTAGCAGCTTCTAAAATAGCAATTGCGGCTTTGAGTTTGCTATCAGTAGCAACTCTCATACCATAACCGAATTCAGCGTTATCTTCGAATAAGGAGTTCGCCCAAGCGATACCTTGTCCATCTTTATCGGTGCAGAATGGAGTTAATGGGGTTGAACCACTATAAATTGAGGAACAACCTGTCGCATTAGCGACTAACATATCTTTACCAAATAATTGTGAAACCAATCTGTAATATGGAGTTTCTCCACAACCAGCACAAGCACCACTAATTTCCATATAAGGCATTAAGAAGCCCACTCCTTTTGGAGTTTCTTGAAGTGCAGCTGGAAGTTTATCAGCTTTATAGGAAACATGTTTGAATAAGTATTCTGCAGCTTCTTCTTGACCGAATTGAGATTTAGCTTCCACCATTTCAAGAGCAACTTTGCCCATCTTGTTAGCGTTACATTCAGCAACACAAAGTCCACAACCAACACAGTTACGTGGTGAAACTTGGATACGATATTGATGTCCAGGAACACCCATTGCTGGTTTAACGTCACTCTTCACAAATTCTGGGGCGTTAGCGAGTTCTTCTTCATTGAGTAAGAATGGTCTAATTGTAGCGTGAGGACAGACGAAGGCACATTGGTTACATTGAATACAGTTCTCTTTATGCCAAAGAGGTACTCTATCAGCGATACTTCTTTGTTCTCTATAAGTGATGTCTGGATTCATGGTTCCATCTAATAATTCAAATTCAGTGAATTTAGAGACAGGGAGATCATCTCCACCTAAGTTACCCATGACCGCGACATAACTATCGAAATATTCATCACCAGTGAGTTTTCTTTCAAATGTTGGCTCTAACGCAACCCAACTTGGATCAACTTTCAATTCTCTTAAGCCTTCAGTACCAGCATCAATTGCCTTCCAGTTAAGTTCGACAACGTCTTGTCCTTTCTTGGCGTAAGATTTTTCAGCGAATTTCTTCATCCACTTATTCGCTTCTTCATAAGGCATAATGTCTTGATTGAGATAGAAGAAGGAAGCTTGGAGAATGGTATTGGTGTGTCTACCCATACCGATTTCACTTGCGATCTTATTAGCGTCGATCACGTACATACGTGCGTGCTTTTTCGCTAATAAATATTTAGTTCTATTAGGCATGACTTTGACGAGTTCTTCATCAGACATGTCAGTATTTAATAAGAAGGTTCCGCCTTCTTTTAAGTTCTTAATCATATCGAACTTGAATAAATAAGTATCGAGTGAGCAAGAAATAAAATCAGCGTTTTGGACGTAATAAGCACTTCTAATAGGAGTTTTACCGAATCTTAAGTGTGAACGGGTAACTCCACCGGCTTTTCTAGAGTCATATGCGAAATAAGCTTGAGCATATTGACCAGTCGCGTCACCAATAATTTTAATTGAGGATTTATTTGCAGAAACAGTTCCGTCACTTCCTAAACCATAGAATAAGCAACTTGTGTAGTCTGCTTTAACATGGAAGTTGTCATCAACAGGAATGCTCTTATGAGTGACATCATCATTAATTCCAACAGTGAAATCATGATGACGAGATTCACTATTTAAGAAATCGTAAACAGCTTTGACATCTTTTGGTTGAGTATCTTTACTAGAAAGACCATATCTTCCTCCGATAACTTCAACATCAAGACCAGCTTGTTTAATAACAGAAACGACATCTAAGTATAATGGTTCACCGGTAGCACCCATTTCTTTAGTTCTATCTAAGACTGCAATTCTTTTCACTGATTTTGGTAAAACAGCGAGTAAATGTTTGCTAGAGAAAGGACGATATAAGTGAACTTTAACAATACCGATTTTTTCTTCTGGAAGAGCATCGATTACTTCTTTAGCGGTATCGGTAACTGAACCCATAGCAACGATAACGCGATCAGCATCTTTTCTTCCATAATATGTGAATGGAGCGTATTCTCTACCAGTTAATCTACTAGCTTCTTTGAAATATTTTTCAGCATATTCGACAACTTTTTCATAGTGAGCGTTTTGTGCTTCTCTTCCTTGGAAATAGATATCATCGTTTTCCGCTCCACCACGAGTCACTGGGTGAGTGTGTGGGTTTAATGCGCGAGCTCTGAATTTTTCGACTTTATCCATTGGAAGGAGTTTCTTCCATTCATTTTCATCAACGAATTCAACATTTTGAATTTCATGTGAAGTTCTAAAACCATCAAAGAAATGACAGACAGGGGTTTCAGCGTCAATTGCTAATAAGTGAGCAACTGGAGTTAAGTCAGCGATTTCTTGAACTGAGTGAGAGCAAATCATTGCGACACCAGTTTGTCTAATCGCATAAATATCTTGGTGATCACCAAAGATTGATAACGAACGTGTTGCTAAAGAACGAGCAGAGACATGTAAGACTACAGGTAATAATTCACCAGCCCATTTATAAATGTTAGGAATCATTAAGAGTAAGCCTTGGCTTGCGGTGTAAGTAGAAGCAAGAGCGCCTGCTTGAAGAGCGCCGTGAACTGCACCAGAAGCACCAGCTTCAGATTGCATTTCACTAACTTTTACAACACTTCCGAAAAAGTTTTTTCTACCTTTGCTAGCTTCGACATCAATTACTTCTGCCATAGGGGAAGAAGGAGTAATTGGATAAATGCCAGCAACTTCAATAAAGTTATAGGATTCTAATGCTGCAGCAGTATTTCCATCAACTGAGAGCATAGTCTTTTTAACATCCATTAGTTTTTATCCTCCAAAAATAACCGTTATCAATATACACGCGTACATAAGATATTTTCAAGGCAAAATAAAAAATCGAGATATTTTTGTTTCTATCTCGACCTTTTGTTACTTATTTATGATTCTTTCTATTAGCTTGTTCTTCAACGATTAATTTCTTTAAAACACGCAAGTCCCTATCTGTTAAAACGATATTTCGATCTAATAGGCCACCAACAGAAGTCATCTTTTTGTAGACGAAGTCATTGATTGATTCAAATTCTTCTAATTCGTTTTTGTGGATCGCGGGTTTTCTAGAAACCACTAAGTTTTTGTTTTCTTCTTGATCAACGATAAACTTCTTCAAAGTTGGAACGAGTTCCATAAGGTTATATTCTGGCTCCATCGTAATCATCGGTTCAAAAAACGATAATGTTTGATTAATAATTTCAGGATAATGACCCACTACTTTAGATAATCTTTCAGTAGTGACGTATTTACGATTAATTTTTAAGATTCCATTAAGATATTTTTTAATATCGCTAACTTTAGGTTCCTTCATATTCCTTGCCTCAATATATATTTTATCACATTAGGTGATCAAATGAGCAAAATAAAGAGCCTTCAGGCTCTAATTAAACTTCTTTATACCCGATATCATCAGGAGTTAGATGATTGAATGGAGTGTTATACGAGAAGTTATAAGTGATTGAGTATTCTCCATAATAAAGCACCACATAAAGAGGAACTAAGGTTTCAACATCAATGATGGTAATTGAACTACTTATATATTCACTACCATCAGCAACAATTTTGATTGTGTTATCACTTCCTAAGAAATATGTTTTTGCACCAGGC
>DEJH01000009.1:0-3625 GCA_002353275.1 Caryophanales bacterium UBA2753
GAGTGGTAATGCCGTAACAACATCCGCTTAAAAAACAACCAATTCTTCCAAACCCGTGTCCTATAGCGACACAGCCTGGAGCAATCACTAATATCTTTTTAAATATTGGAGGATTATTTCTTAAGTAATAGAAGCGGTACGTTAATATAAAGGCAGGGATACCAAACACTAACCCTCCATAGAAAGTCATCGCCCAAGTCCAATGAGGAGAAGTTCCATTTATGGAAGCTTTAATTGCTTCATAAACATTCTCCACTAAAATAGCAAAGATAATTCCGACAATAACAGTAACAATAATCACAATTGATAAATCTAAAAATGATTTCTTTTCTACTCCGTTTTTAGATAAATAGATAAAGAAAATCACGCTAGCGACGATCACTCCAAGAATGATCATCACCACCATTGAAAAACCGTTAATGCCAAATAAATTTGGGTACATACGTTTATATTACTATTTTTTGATTATATATTCATTAATATCTCTAAAGGGTATATTATTTTCTCGAGGTAAACATAAATGTCTAGATATGTAGTTAGTTTAGGCGGTAATGCTTTAGGTAATAACGCCGAAGAACAAAAAGTTTTAGTGAGCAATGTTGCGAAATACATTGTTAAACTTATGAAGGACGGTCACGAAGTGGTTATTGTCCATGGTAATGGACCACAAGTAGGAATGATTAATAATGCTTTTACTGACGCTAAAAGTGTACCAGATATGCCGTTCCCAGAATGCGGAGCAATGTCACAAGGTTATATTGGTTTCCACTTACAAAATGCTTTACAAAATGAATTAAAAGCTCAAGGTGTAAAAAGAAATGTCGCTACAGTGGTCACTCAAGTTGTTGTAGATAAAAATGACCCACTATTCCAGAATCCAAGTAAACCTGTCGGTGGATTCATGTCAAAAGAAGAAGCAGAAAAAGTTGCCAAAGAAAAAGGTTGGACCGTTAAAGAAGACGCTGGTAGAGGCTATAGAAGAGTAGTTCCTTCACCACTTCCAATTGATATTGAAGAAAAAGAAGTTATCTCTCAATTAGTGAAAGCCGGTAACGTTGTCATTTGTGCAGGTGGAGGCGGTATCCCTGTTATTAAAGAAGGAAATAAACTTGAAGGCGTTGCTGCGGTTATTGATAAAGACTACGCTTCCGCTTTAGTTGGTGAGCTTGTTGGAGCAGATTACTTAGTAATCTTAACCGCTATTGATAATGTTTGTATCAACTACAAGCAACCAGATGAAATCAAATTAAAAGATGTATCATTAGATCAAATTAAAAAATATTTAAAAGGTGACTATTTCGCTAAAGGTAGCATGTATCCAAAAGTAAATGCTTGTGTTAAATTCCTAACTAAGTGTCCAGGAAAGAAAGCCATTATTGCCGCTTTAGAAAACGCTGAAAAAGCGTTCGAAGAAAAAAGTGGAACAATTATCAAATAATACAAAAAGCAAACAAAAAAAGGAGCGAGAAATCGCTCCTTTAATTTGTAAACAAATTATAGCAAGTTAGAAATTATGCCATATACTGAAGCAGTAACATCAGCATAATTAAGTTTTTCTGTTTCGCCTAATTCTTCCATTGTTGCTTGTTCGTTATATAAAGCGGTTAAACTAACTGAACCATTAATAGCAAAGGAAACTTCTTCAATTGTCCCAGAAACATTAGCGGATAAACTAATTTCTTCTAATGCATAATCTTCAGAACCTTTATCCATGCCGACACTCACTAATAAGCCAGCAACACCATTTACAGGCATATATTCTGGTGGAATTTCTAAAGCAGCAGCAATTTGAGCACTACTAACATTAATAGCAATAGATGTTTTATCTAATCCTTCTTCTCCTTCACTAATTTCAGTCGTCTTAATTCCAACAATTGGGGAAACATATGGAAGGAATTCACTGACGAATTCATTCATATTTGTTTCAATTTGACCAACGAATTCTTGAGCGAAAGTTAGAATTGCAGTAATTGGATGTAACATCTCTTGTTCTTCCATTGCTTGAGCGCCTTTTGCCACTCTAGCTTCATTAATACTTTCAAGTAATTTAGTGACATCAACAAGTGCTAATCCTGGACGATATTCACTGCCTTCAATTTTTTCTCCAAGTAAAGAATCAAGCGTTGTTTCAATTTGTTCTTCTGGCATTTCGGTTAAAGCGAGTTCAGTTTTTATATAATCTTGAAGAACAGGATTTGATAAATCAAAATAGGCAACTGTACCATCTTCTAATTCAGTGGCATAGACAGATAAATTAACGTCGTTAAAGGCAATATCTTCTGGAATAGGCATCTTTTCTTTAGCTTCATCAGGTAAATTTAAATGAGAATTAAGAGTGAAGTTATCTAAATTTAAGAATAAAGATGAATAGGATTTTTCATCTGCAGTAACAACAGTTTCAAATCCAAAATATAAATCACCTTTAAGTCTTACATTACCTCCATAAGTAACGTTTTCGACAGCAACCGAAATTGAAGCAGATAGATCAGCAGCTAAATGATAGACTGAACGCATTTCAGATACATTTAGCATTTCTTTAAAAGCATCATCAATATATTCTTCAACAACACCTTCTCCTTCTTTTGCAGGATCAACTACACTAACATCATCCGGAAGTGATTTTCTTACCGCCTCCATTGGGTCGGTTTCTCCACAGCTAGTTAATAACGCTAATACTGGAACAACCATTAATAATCTTTTTTTCATATATTTTTAATATCTCCTTTTTAATTTTCGACTATATTATAGTCCACTTTTATTTTGATTCAATCAACAAAAAAAGCAGACGCTAAAAATTCTAACATCTGCTTTTATAAATAAATTATCTAGCTAATACTTTGATAGCCTCAGGAATGGAAGGTAATGCTTTAACTTCCTCACTTAATTCGAGTAAGACCGCTCCATAAGCACCCTTAACACCAGAAACAAATTTATTAACTTTTCCTCCAGCGGCTTTAACTGCTTCTAATGCTTTTTCAGAAGCATCACCTTTAGTGAGCACTACTAATCTAGGACCGGCTTTTGGACCAAGAGTTAAGTTAGGGTAGTTAACTGAATTAACAATATTTCCGTTTTCGATAAATTCGACAACTTGCTTAGCCGCCATCATCGCACAGTTATCTTCAGCTTCTTCTGTAGAGGCGCCTAAGTGAGATATAGGAATTACACCTTCAGTATTAGCGCTTTTAGCATTAGGGAAATCAGTAACATATCTTCTAACTTTGCCAGTTGCTAAAGCTTCTTTCATGTCATCATCATTAACTAAAGCATCTCTAGCTGCATTAATAACAATTACTCCATCTTTAGCTTTAGATAATGCAGCTTTATTAATCATCCCGCGAGTTGCATCCATAAGAGGTACGTGAACAGTGATGTAATCACTGACTTTAAGTAATTCATCTAATTCAACAAATTTGACACCTGCTAATAAATCTTTATATCTTTCACGAGTGCCCATAGAAGGCTCAACACCCACTACTTTCATGCCGAGTTTACTAGCTGCATCAGCTACTAAAGCGCCAATGGCGCCACAGCCGATAACACCTAAAGTTTTCCCTAAGATTTCAGTACCAGCAAAAGCTGATTTAGCTTTTTCCATGGTCTTATTAATTTCTGGATCACCTTT
>DEJH01000009.1:3663-4099 GCA_002353275.1 Caryophanales bacterium UBA2753
TTATTTTCTTTGACCCATTCCATAGAACCTCTAATATCTCTAGCAGCAAGTAGCATCATTGCAATTGTTAATTCCTTAACCGCATTAGCGTTAGCTCCTGGAGTATTAAAGACAACTACACCTTTTTCCGCATATTTATCTAAAGGAATGTTATTCACTCCTGCTCCCGCTCTAGCGACACATTTAACAGATTCTGGTAAATCCATTTCATGCATTGCTGCACTTCTTACTAAGACTGCGTCACTTCCAACTAACTCTTCTACTACTTTGTAGTTAGATGGTAATACACCTAAACCAACCTTAGAGATTTTATTTAAACAATAAATTTTTCTTTCCATTAGTTCACCTATTTATGTTCATCTTCGAACTCTTTCATATATTTCACTAAAGCTTTAACCCCTTCAATAGGCATCGCGTTATAAATAGAGGCTCTTAA
>DEJH01000009.1:4183-4356 GCA_002353275.1 Caryophanales bacterium UBA2753
AGCATCTAACTCGTCGCTTGGAGTTCTAAAGGTAACGTTCATTAATGAACGTGAATCTTTTTCAACACTTGGTCTATAGAATGAAGAACTATCTAAATAGTCATATAAGATTTTGGCTTTAGCTTCGTTAAGTTCTCTTCTCTTTTCAAGTCCACCAGTAGCAAGTAACCACA
>DEJH01000009.1:4417-7835 GCA_002353275.1 Caryophanales bacterium UBA2753
CCATTTTCCACATGTGGAGCGTATCTTAAATAAACTGGAAGAGGTAATTCTTTTGAGCGTTCCACTAAATCATCTCTAATAATAATAATAGTGACTCCAGCTGGACCAACGTTCTTTTGCGCTCCAGCGTAAATCATTCCAAACTTCTTAACATCGATTGGTTCAGATAAGAAGCAAGAAGACATATCACAAATTAATGGGACTTTACCTGTATCTGGATATTCTTTAAATTTAGTTCCATAAATTGTGTTGTTATCACACATATAAACATAGTCTGCTTCAGGGTCTAATTTGAGCGATTTCACATCAGGAACCCTTCTAAATTGGACATCTTCACTACTTCCAGCGACGTTAACTTGACCAAAGAATTTAGCGTCTTGCATCGCTTTTTTAGTCCAAACACCGGAATGAATATAATCTGCCTTTTTATTAACGGTCATTAAGTTCATTGGAATCATACCAAATTGAAGTGTCGCTCCTCCTTGAAGGAATAAGACACGATAATTATCTGGGATACCCACTAACTTACGTAAATCAGCTTCCGCTTCATCAATAATTTGTTGATAAACCTTAGATCTATGGGACATCTCCATCACAGACATTCCACATCCACGATAATCAAGCATTTCTTCCGCTGCTTCTTTTAATACTTCTTCAGGAAGCATTGCTGGTCCAGCAGAAAAGTTATAAATTCTTGCCATAAAATTCTCCTTTTAATCTTTTATTATTTTCTTGGCTTCAAGATAATATCTTTTTTCGTTTGCGTGCCCCATTGAAAATGATTTTCTTGGTAACACAGTTCCAGAGGCTAAATAATCAAATAAGTCCTCTTTAGTTAAGGCAGGCATTGCTATAGCAACACTTCCCTTATTTTTATCAGCAACCGCAAGTAATTCTTCTTCATCATGAATGAAATCAATTTTCACTTGAGGATGTAACCTCATATAAACATCTAAGAAGGTTTGGACCATTAAATATGCTTTAGGGGCATTTTTTGGTAATTTTAATTCCTTCTTGCCTTCTTCTTTTGTATAGGTAAAGGAAGAATATTCACCTTTGCAAACATCTCTAAGTTGATGTTCGAATTCTTTATCAACATTAAATAACACACGATGAATTGGTTCAAAGATGATTCCATCATCATATAAGTTATTAGCTTCCACTAAAGCAAATCTAGCAGGATGATTTTCTCTTTCTTCTTGAGATAAACCCTTTTTAACATTTTCCCAATGCGCCTTTGCAGTCGCTAAAGAGTGATTACCATCTCCAACTATAAATAATAATCCATTGTTATTCCTATGGAATAATTCATCAAATTTTTGAATAACTTCTTTAGTGTTATTAACTTTATATCCACGGATATGACCGCCATCTTTATTGAGTTCAAAGTCATATACTTTTTCCAATTTGTCCTTATTAGCATATAACTCTTCCACAATGGTTTTCTTAGGATCATCAAATAACACTAAAATATGAGGTAATTCAATAGGTGCGTCTTTTCTGATCTTTAATCGAGGTGGAATTCTTTCTACGATTGTAGCTTCACTTGCTCTAATTAAAGCGTCAGTCCCTTTTTCATAAGAATAATCTTCTAAATCAACTGCTAGAATTAAACCTAAGCGTCTAACTCCATAAGAGGTGACTCTTTCAACAAGAATAAAGCATTCACCGATATCTACTAAATCATTGTTTCTCAAATAATGATTGATATTTTTATTGATACCTTCAATGTATTTGTCGTTATCAGTATTTTCTAAATACGCTTCTGGATAAATCATATTGAAAGTTGAGACTTCTTCTCCAATTTCTTTTTTTAAAGAGTCCCAATATTCAAGATTAGAAGTGTATTGATCACAGGCAATGACCGCATATTTAGACATATCCACTCCCTTTCTAGGAAGTAAGATATGAGGTGCCTTTACAGTTTTAATCATTAGCAAACACCTTGAGCAAGCATTGCATCATAGACTTTTAAGAATCCCGCGATGTTGGCACCTAATGCTAAGTTACGTGGTTGACCAAATTGAACCGCGGTATCATGACATGCTTTAAAGATTTTCTTCATAATTTCTTCGAGTTTTTGGTCAACTTCTTCAAATGTCCAACTTAAGTGCATAGCGTTTTGACTCATTTCAAGTCCAGAAACCGCAACTCCACCAGCGTTACTTGCTTTTCCTGGAGCAAATAAGACATCATGAGTGTTGAAATATCTAATTGCTTCTACATCGGTTGGCATATTGGCACCTTCCACTAACATATAGCAACCATTTTTCTTTAACTCTTTGGCTTCTTTTAAGGCGATTTCACCTTGAGTTGCACATGGAAGAGCAATTTCACAAGGAACAGACCATAATCCTCTAGGTCCTTCTACAAATTTTGCACCTTTATGTGTAGAAGCATATTCTTTTGAGAACATACCTTTTTTCTTACTTAATTCAACAATATATGGAACATCTAATCCATTAGGGTCACTAACGTATCCATCAATATCACTCATACCCACTAAAATAGCGCCTAATTGATGTGCTTTTTCAGCGGCCATTCCACCGACTTTACCACATCCAGAAATAATGATTTTTTTGCCTTTGAAATCAGTATTATAGTAAGTTTTGAGCATTTCTCTAGCATAATAGAGCAAACCATAACCTGTTGCTTCAGGTCTAGCTAAGCTGCCACCATAAGAGATTCCTTTGCCAGTGAAAACACCGCTCCATTCGTCTCTTAATTTCTTATACATTCCAAACATATATCCGACTTCTCTAGCACCAAATCCTAAGTCTCCAGCAGGGACATCAGTGTCAGGTCCAATATGTCTAAATAACTCAGACATAAAGGATTGACAGAATCTCATTACTTCACCATCGCTTTTTCCACGTGGATCAAAATCAGCGCCACCTTTGCCGCCACCCATTGGTAAGCCAGTTAAGCTATTTTTAAATGTTTGTTCAAATCCTAAAAACTTTAAAATTGATAAATTAACTGATGGATGAAATCTCATACCACCTTTATAAGGACCAATTGCAGAGTTGAATTGCACTCTATAACCGGTATTTACTCTAATTTTCCCAGAATCATCAACCCAAGGGACTCTCATTTCAATAACTCTTTCTGGAACAATCAATCTTTCTAAGATTGAGTATTGTTCAATACGTGGATCTTTTTCCACTAAGAAATCCATTGAGTCAAAAAATTCTTCAACTGCGGCAACAAATTCTTTTTCATTACCATATCTTCTTTTTACATCTTCTAATAAATTATTTAAATATTCGCTCTTATACATAGAGGCTCCTTTCTTGAACGTATGAAAAAATGGTCATTAAAACGACTTAACACTCATTCGAATAAATAATTTCATCTACAACTATAAGAGTATCACTTTAAATTCTTTTTACAAGTAAAATCGAGTAGGGAGTTTTTG
>DEJH01000021.1 GCA_002353275.1 Caryophanales bacterium UBA2753
TTTGCTTCACTAACATCTCTTCCGGTAACATAACCACCATTAGATTTAATAATTTTAGAAATCTTTTCAAAATTAGTCATACTTGCATTTCCAACCATATTATATTGTTTTGTGGTTTAATTTGCAATATATTTATACATCCTGTTTATAACAACTTATGAGTTCACTAACATTGATGTTAACGGAACATCCTCCATTCTTTCTTGATTTAGCTTGATAGAAAGCGTGTGTGCCTTTGTCCGTGTTGAGACATTTAAGGGCACGATTGATTGAATAGACACATCCATAAAAGTGAGTGTTTTTTCTTATTTTTGAGAGATTTTTTTAGTTAAAGTGATAATTGAGTGATTATCAATATATTCATATTTATGAGTATCGACAAATTCTTTGACGATTTTTATCCCGAATCCGCCAATAGAGGCGTCTTTATCAATAGAAGTTAAATATTTGTCTTTATGATTCTTAAATGGATCATAGTCATTTCCGTTGGTCTTAATCTGAATTGTTAAAACATTTTTAATGATAGAAAAATCAAAATCCATCACTAAATCATCTCTAGTTTCATAAGAGATAAAGTTATTAATTAGTTCATCTAAAATAATACCAACTTTAGCTTTAACTTCACTATCGATATAGAAGAATTTTTCATTAAATTTATCAACTACTTCATCAATTACAGAATAGTCTTTCTTTTCATAGTGAAGAGATAATTTCTCTTCTTCACTTTTAACAATTAACATCGTTACATCATCAAATTGATCTTTACTACTAGTGAAAGCGTCTAGTCTCTTGTTAAGTTCTTTAATAACTTCTTTTAATGGAAGAGAGGAGGTTTCTTGAAGAGTTTTTTCTATTCTTTCATAACCAAACTCTTCTCTTTCAGGATTAATTGATTCATTTAATCCGTCCGTAAACATAAAGATGACATCACCTTTATGGAAGGCGTGTTTTTCCTCAACAAAATCAATATTATCAATTCCACCTAATACAAAGTTTGAATTTCCTTCAAGTTTAATCACTTTGTTTTGAGAAATGATATAAGGTTTTTCGTGACCTGCATTAACATATCTAATTTCTTCTTTTTCGAAATTAATGATTCCAATAAAGGAAGTAACAAATAAGCTTTCATTATTATTTTCGTTAAGAGTTTCATTAACTTCTTTAACCGCTTTCGCTAAATTAGATTCACTCTTAAGTTGAGATTTAAGAAGAGCTTTGCTCTTCATCATGAATAAAGCAGCAGGAATTCCTTTACCTGAGACATCAGAAATAAGAATTGCTAGTTCATAATCATTAATATAGAAATAATCATAGAAATCTCCACCGACTTCTTTAGCCGCTTTAATAAATGAACGGATCGAAACTTCATTATTATTAAAACTGGATTTTGGAAGAGCTTCTAATTGAATCTTACTTGCAATTTCAAGTTCAGCGTTAATTTTCTCTTTTTCTTTCGCATCTGCTTTAATGATATCAACGTAATTTATTAATTGATTTTCCATCACTAAGAAGGAGTCACTTAGTGTTTTCATTTCATCAAAGGATTTAATATTTGGATCCACTAATTCAAAATTTGAGCCATTTTTAAGTTGAGAAGAAATACCAAGAGCAGCTTTATTAAGCTTATTGATGTTTTTCACAAACATGAAATATGAAAGAATAGCATAAAGAATAATGACGACAAGTCCAGTAATCGTTAAGATAATGATTTCTCTTATTAAGATTGGACGATATTCATTAGCAACAGCAGCAGTGTCATATTCCACAAACATATATCCAATTGTCAATAAATCAGTACTATCAGGATCATCGGTTTGAATCTCAATAAAACGAGTGGAATATTTCCCTAATTTAAATTCTTTAACATATTTATTGCCGATATCAGTAATAGAGTCTCCTGGCTTAAGATCATAAAAACTTCCAGCAACATGATAATAATTGCCTGTTTCGCGATAGCTTTCTAATCGAGAATCACCCATGAAAATCAAACGATTTTCGATAGTTGGATGCCAAAAAGCGTAAAAAGCAGCTTGCCCACAATAAATAGCAGCCTTACTTAACAAAGGGTTAACGCGGTTATAATTTTCTTTAAACTGTAAATATGGGAGTGAAGACGGCATACCTACAGGATAATAGAAACTAAAAACGTTAGAATAAACTTGCTCATACTCTTTAAAGGAAGAGTAGTTACTTTGGATAGCGATATTAACTGGGTCATCAGCAGGAAGCGCTAATAAGGTATCGTTGACATATTTTTTAACTGCGGCAAATGAATTGATGTTATCAGCTGAATTTGGGTTAGTTAAGTTATAATCAACTTGAGCGGTTTCAAGAGATTCAATCGCATAATTATTTAAATCTCTTTTCGCTCTTTCTTGCATGTTGTTATAGTTGACAATAATCGCAACTGTGGACGCAATAAAAGAAGTGATAATTCCTAAAAGAATTACCTTTAAAAGTATCGGAAAACGAATCTTTTTCTTTTTATTCATCCTTTATTAGCCTATTTAACAGTTAAGACGTTATTAAAACCTGTCACCTTAAAGACTTCTTGGCAGATTGGATTAAGGTTATGGATTTCAAGTTCTTTTTTACAAGCACTTAAAGATTTCTTAAGCGCTAATAAAGCACGTAAACCAGCAGAAGAAATATATTCGAGTTCTTTCATGTCAATGATGACAACCTCTTCTTTAATTTCTTCCTTATTCATTTTTTCAGTAAAATCAACTGAAGTAACTGTGTCGAGTCTTCCTTTTAAAGAGACGACTAGTTCTTTTTCGTGTTTGATACTAATTTCCATTTTTTATACTCCTTTAATTTTGATTTCTAAAACTGTGTTATTTAAATTAAGTATACGCATGTATGAGATTTTATCGGTAAGGTTTTTGATAAGTTTTATTCCACTAGTAGAATAATTCTCATTTTCATCGAAGTCATATTTAGTTGGGTCAAATGGAACTCCATCATCTCTAATACGTAATAATAAAGTGTCATCAACTAACTTCATATTAACATCGATATAGTTGCGTTTTTCTTTTTTATATCCATAACAAATGATGTTATCCACCATCTCTTCAGCAGCTAGTCCAACAATTGAACTTTCTCTATCAGGAACATTATGTTTTTTAGCAAATTCGATGATTTGTTCAGAAACGATAGAAGCATTTACTTCTTCGTTTTCTAAAGAAACATCAAATGTTTCTGGATCGATATCTTCACACATCAAGATACCTTTATATTTCTTTTTCTTATCATAAATAAGAATGAAGACGTAAACAATGATCACCGTGGCAATTTCGTTAACCGCGCAAGCGATCGAATAACCAAGTAAACCATGAGTGAATAAAAGCACTAAAGTTAATGGAAGAACAATGATTAATTCTCTTAATAAGACTGTTAACATCGATGGGATGTTTTTATCAATAGTTGGATAATAATTCATTGAGAATTTATTAATCTCATATGGGATGAAGGAGATGAGATATACCCATAGCATCGTGTTAATATAATCGACATTTTCCGTTGGGGTAAAGCCGAAGATTTGGCAATACGCTTTTGGGAAAATAAGGATGAATAATGAAATTAAGACTGTAATTATAATATTGATCCAATAGATCTTTCTTGCGATCGATTTAAGGGAATAATAATCTTTTTCTCCATAAAAGATTCCGCATAGGTTAGGAATGATATTAAGCACTCCTCCACAAAGTAGATCAAAAAGGAAGACCATGTTAGAGATTAATCCATAAATAATTAAATCAAAATCATTAAAGAGTTTACCGATAAAGATATTAACAATTAACATTTGAACCGCGGTTAAAAGTAAGTTTAAAGCAGAAGTCGAAGTCGCTTTAAAGATTTCTTTTCCACTACTTTCTTTAAGATTAAAGGTAATTTTAAGCATTCTTTTCTTACTGGCGAAATAGAAGATAACAACAATTAAACCAACAAAATAACCCGCACCAGTAGATAAAGCCGCTCCATACATTCCCCAATCAAAGACTTTGATGAATAAGATTTCTAAACCAACTTTAGCGATATTACTTAAAATATAGAAAATTGATGATAATCTAGGATTATTATCAACCGCCATAAAGGAACCAATTAATAAAGCAAAAGTAATAATTGGATCAGTCACTAAATACATCATGATATATTCAGTCGCGTATTGTTGATATAAAGCATTACCATCACTAAAAAGGGAAGCTAAAGGAGCAGAGATAGGATAAGCAATAGCAGCAAAGAGAATAGAAATACCCATTCCAACAATAAGAGAGAACGAATATGCTTTTTTTGCTCCTATTTCATCTCGTTTACCAAGTAAAGTCGCGACCACTATCGCGCCCCCAATTCCTAAAGCAAATCCAGGAATCTGAACGACATATAATATTGGCATCACTAAACTAGAAGCACTAAGAGCTTCATTGCCAATAAAGTTACCAACTAAAATTCCATCAACAAGCGAACCAAATTGCATCGCAAAAATCATTAATATTGATGGAATGAGATAAGTAATGAATTTACGATTTATCAATTTAGCGTTTCTAACTAAACTCATATATCGGTCCTTTCAAAGAAACCAAGGGTTTCAAGCGATTCAATTGCATTTTTTAAATAACTATAATCTGTAATTGGCCATTTATAACCAAGGTGATACAAACTCTTATTAGTGAATTCATTATCACTCAAAATGAATGAGTGAGTGTGCATATCACTTGATGAATATGAAATTAGAGAAGAAACAAGCATGCTCTTAGATTCATCTAACATCATCTCTTTCATCGAAGCGAGGAATTCATCATCAGGAGTAACTTCAATGTTAAAGCCAAGTTCATTTAAAACAGCGATAATATCTCCCATCTGCACCATATGTGAATTAGCGGAATGGAAGACAGTAAATTTAGATGGAGTCTTGGCTAAAAGAATAATCGTTTTAGCGACTTCGTCAATTGGAGAGAAGTCAACTTCCACATCCATCGAATTAACAGGGTACTTTTTAAGAGTGACATATCCTTTTAAATCTCTCATGAAGCCATTAGTAATCGAGTTAGCTTGGAACTCACCATCTTTTTGTCGGCTCATTAAGTTACCGACACGGATAATCTTGCCGTCTAATTTACCTTCATCAACCGCATTTAATAAGGCTTTTTCAGCATCAAATTTAGAGTGGACATATTTATTAGAGACATCTTGACCAAAGTCTAACATATCTTCTTTCATCCTGAAGGATGGCGCAAATTTCTCATCGATATTTTCTCCAGCAACGGATAAGGTGGAGATTTGGATTAAACGAGCGCCTTTCTTCTCAGCGATATTAATTAAATTTTTCACTCCACCGACATTAACTTGTTCAATGATGTCACTATTAGCGAAATGTTTAACAATCGCTGCAGAGTTAATGATTAAATTAAAGTCGTAATCTTTTAATTTCTCATAAAGCGATTCATCTGTGACATCTCCATCAACAATTTCAACATATTCATTGACTTCATCAATTAATGGGGAATCAAAATAATAGGCTAATAAAGCTAGGAGACGATCTTTCGCGTTAAGTTTGCCTCCTCTAATCAAAGCGACAACTTTCACTTTTTGATCTAATAATTCTTTAAGAATATGAATTCCTAAAAATCCAGTTGAGCCAGTGAGAAGAACTTTTTTCACTTCAAAATCAATTTTGATATCGTTAACTTCACTGACGACGTTATGGGAAAGAGAAGATAATTCTGCTTTTTCTTCTTTCTTTTCCTCTTTAGTTTCAACTTTACCTCCTGAAATAGAAGCGATATATTCTTCAAGTTCTAATACTGTGGAATGATCAAAGACATCACCATAAGCAATTGGTAATCCCATATTAAGCGCAAGCATCGCAACTTTAGAAACGCTTAAAGAAGTTCCTCCCATTTCAAAGAAATCATCATCCACTCCAACTTCTTCTTTTCCAAGAGCTTTCTTAAATAAAGTTAAGAGTTTTTCTTCTAATTCGTTAGAAGCTTTCTTCACTTCTTTATGTTCGACTTTCATTTCGATTTCTGGAAGTGATTTTTTATCAATCTTACCATTTGGGGTAAGTGGGAATTTATCTAACTGCATCACCACTTTTGGAACCATATATGGAGTTAAGTATTTACTCATATGATTAAGTAAATCATCTTTATCAACCTGGCTAGAGGCGGTGAAATAAGCGGCTAGATAATCGCCTTCGACTTGGCTTTGTTTTACTAAGATGATGCTTCTAGTAACTGTTTTATAAGAGTTAAGGACTCTTTCGATTTCATCGAGTTCTACTCTTAAGCCTCTTAATTTGACTTGGTTATCAAGTCGACCAAAGAATTCAATATTGCCTTCACTATTAATTCGAGCCATATCACCACTTCGATAAGCTTTTATTCCATTAACTTCAATAAATACTTCTTTAGTTTTTTCAGGCATTCCTAAATAACCTAAACCAACAGATTCTCCAGCGATTGTTAAATCTCCAATCGCGTTAGTTGGCAATAAGTGTCCTTTTTTATCAAGAATATAGGTTTTAGTATTAGCGACTGGTTTACCAATCGTCATATATTTATCTTTTACTAAAGAATAAGTTGCGGTAATCGTTGTTTCAGTTGGACCATAACCGTTAAGAATATTGGCATTAACTCCTAAATTTCTTAAGCGATTACATAATTCCATTGGAACAGCTTCCGCTCCCATATCGAGGTATTTAAATCCTTTTAGAGCCTCAACAAAGACATCGATGTCTAATAAGTTAGACACGAAGGAAGGAGTCATAAACATGAATTTCACTTTGTTATCTTTCAATGTCTTAGCGAGCAACATTGGGTTTTCAATTTCTTCTTCACTAGCAATAACTGCGGTATAACCATGCGTTAAAGGAATGAATTCTTCTTGTAAAGAAGCATCGAAAGAAAGAGAGGCAAATGAGCAAGAAACACATTCTTCTCCAATATCGCGATATGCGTGAGTGGCTAAGTTAGAGCCATCACTAACATAGTTAGCCAAATTCTTATGAGCGATCATCACTCCTTTTGGTCGACCAGTCGAGCCAGAAGTATAAATGACATAAGCTAAGGAAGAAAGTGGAATCTTCACATTAGGATTTTTATCTTTTTTATTTTCTAAAATATCTTCAATTGCCAAAGCTTTAACTTTTGCTTCTTTAATTAAAGCTTGTTTTTCTTTAATGATATCTTTAGTGGAGATCAAATATTTGCTTCCTGAATTAGAGATGATATAACTCACTCGATCATCAGGATATTTAGGATCAACTGGGACAAAAGCTCCTCCACTTTTAACGATACCTTGTCTAACAACATAGGATTCTTTAATTCGAGGCATGAACATGATTACACATTCACCAAGTTTAAGATTGTTATCGAGTAAAGTATGAGCGACTTTATTAGCGCCACTATTGAGCTCTTGATATGTTAATTTACCGTTTTTAGCGATAACAGCAACTTTATCAGGGTGTTTGTCAGCTTTTTCTTCAAGAAGAATATTCACTGTCTTATTTTGGATTTCAACCTCAGTAGCGTTATTCTTCTTTAAGAATTCTTCATCATATTTTGGGAGAGTGTTAATTTCTCCAACACTCTTTTTAGTTAATAATTTATTTAAGACTAATTCATATAAACGGTTAAATGAATCAATTGTGTCTTTATTATAAATAGAAGTATCCCATTCATAATGAGCGCGATATTTATTATCTTCTAAGAAGATATCTAGCCCGAAATCACTCTTAGGAGTTTCACTTTCCATTAATATTGGAGTGACTTTATGTCCTCCGATTTCTTCAAAATTGAAGTTATCTCCTTGATAAGCGAAGATAATGTTCGCTTTTAAGTTATAATCGTTAACGATATCACCAAATGAATAAATATCATTTTCTTCTAAATTAGAGAGAAGTTCTTTCATCTCATTAAGCTTATTAAGAACATTTTCTTCATCATTATATTTAATAAAGACCGGTAAGGTTTTCACTAACATCGAAACTGTATTCATCACTTTTGAAGATTTACGTCCGTTATATATAGTTTCGTAAAGCGCTTCTTCTTTATAAATGAATTTAGATAAGGTGAAAGCAAAGGCAAAATTAAACAAAGCGTTATTCGTTAATTTGTTTTTGCTTATGAATTCTTTAACTTTCTCATTATCTAAAGATAATGTGACATCAACGGATTCTAATTTAGATTCATCTAAGACTTTTAAATCTTTCTTTAAAACATATTCTCCATCGACATCTTTAAGAACGTTATTATAGAAGGCTTTAGCCTTTTCTAATTTATCAGAAGCCAAATCGTCTTTTTCTTTTAAGGCCACTTCATAACCAGTAAATGATTCACTAGTTAATTCTTCTCCTAGATAAGCTTTATTAATATCCTCTAAGATAATTGCTTCAGAAGAACCATCGCAAAGGATATGATGGAAATCTAAGAAGAGATAATTTTCTTTCCCTTGATAGATTTCAACGCGATATAAAGTGGAATTTAAAATTGAGAATGGTCTCACTAATTTCTTGATATCGATTTCTTCTTTGATTAAATCAACTTTGGCTTTTTCTTTATTGCGTTTAGCTAAAATATCACCATTATCATTCATATATAAGATTGATTTAAGATATGGGTGATTATCAATCGCTTTTTCCACTGCTACTTTTAATTTATTTAGATCGATATTCTTATCAAGTTTAAATAAATATGGAATGTTATAGTTTGTGGAATTAGCTTTAGAAACACATTCAACAAAAATTCCTTCTTGAGTTTTGCTTAATGGATATTCTTCTCTAATTTCATATCTCTTTTCTTCTTCTTTATTAGCGAGGAAAGAAGCTAAAGAGGCAATGGTTGGATTCTCTTTTAAGTCAGCGTTTTCCACTGATTTATCATATTTCTTTGATAAAAGAATCGTAAATCTAATCGAACTAACTGAAGTTAATCCAACTTCGAATATATCGTTAGTAACTCCGAATTGATCATGCCCAAGGATATCTTTTAAGATATCAAAGATCTCTTGTTCGTCTTTATTTCTTGGCGCGACAATTTCTTCTACTTTAAGTTCAGGAACTGGTAGAGCGCGTTTATTGACCTTTTGGTTTTGATTAAGTGGAATCTTATCGATTTGCATCGTATACGCTGGAACCATATATGGTGGCTTTCTTTCTAAGATAAAAGCGTTAAGAGATTCAACATCAATCTTTTTATCGCTTACCACATAAGCAACGATATATTTCACTCCACTTGGGTCAGTGAAATCTTTAACAGTCGCATCTTTAATATTTGGATAATCTCTAATGACTTTTTCGACTTCAGAGAGTTCCACTCTAAAGCCACGTATTTTCACTTGTCCATCTTTTCGACCGATGAAATCAATTGTTCCATCTTCTAATAAGCGGACAATATCTCCAGTTTTATATAATCTTTCAAATTTTTCTTCTTTATCGATGAAGTTAGTTAAGAAAGCTTCTTTATTTTCTTTTTCTCTATTTAAATAGCCTCTAGCGACTTGTGGGCCAGAAATATATAGTTCTCCACTAGTGAGAATAGGAAGTCTCTTCTTATTTTTATCTAAAACATAAATCTTATAGTCGGATAGGCATTTACCAATTGGGATACGGTGATAATTTTCTTTCACCTCTTGAGCGGTGCAGAAGACTGTTCCTTCAGTTGGTCCATATAAATTAAAGAATTTAACTCCTTTAGGTGGATCCATTGGAACAAGCTTTTCTCCTCCAACCATGAAATATTTAAGGGATTTAACTTCAATTTCACTGATGAATTGACGACCGACTTGAGTGGTCATAAACGCATGGGTGATTTTGTTTTGATTATAATATTCACCAAGTTCAACAAGATTAAGTCTCATCTCATCAGGAATGATATATACGGTTGCTCCACTAGTAAGAGATGGATATAAATCCATCATATCAGCGTCAAAGCCATATGAAGCATAAGCAGCATTACGACATCCTACTCCTAAATTAAATTCTTGACGGTAATATCGACAGAAACTAAAGATGTTACCGTGCTCTAACATAACTCCTTTAGGAACACCAGTTGAGCCAGAAGTATAAAGCATAATGAATAAATCTTTAGGGGATGGACGGGTTTTGATTTCTCGATCATCTTTTAAAGAGAGTAAATCTTCAGTAAAGATCGTGTGTCCTTTAAAGTCATCGACTAAATCATCGAGTTCTTTCTCTCTAATAAGGATAATTGCACTACTATCTTTAACCATGAAAGTTAATCGATCTTTTGGATAAGACGGATCTAATGGTTGATAAGCGGCTCCACTTTTAATGACGCCTAAACTTGCTAAAACGATATATTCGCTTTTCTTAGTGAGAATAGAGACGACTTTTTCTTTTTTGGCACCGAGTCTAATTAATTCGTTAGCGATTCTCGTCGAGATTTGATCAACTTCTTTATAGGTATATTTTTTATCTTTATAGACCACTGCGATTTCATTAGGGTGTTTCTTCACTACTTCATAGAAATCATCAAGAATGGTTTTATTGTCTTCGATATATGGGAAATTAGTCTTATTAAATGAATCAAGTAATTTGATTTCTTCTTTATCGAGTAAATCAATATCGATCATTTTTTCTTTCTTTAAGAATTCAGATAAAACAATTTCATATTCTTTAATCAAATGCTTAATTGTGTTTTCTAAATATAAATCAGAACGATATTCAACCCAGATGAGATATTTTTCACCAAGTCGATGAAGTTCGATTGATAATTTTTCTTTTCCATCTTTTCTACCTAATGGAGTGACTTCAATCACTTTATTTTGATATGTTCCGGAATAGAAATAATCTCCTTGATAAGCGAATAAAACATCCGCGGAGACTCCTAAATCCTTATTCATATCACTAAATGGATAAGAGTTATGCTTGACGTTTTCAATTACTTCATCATTAGTCTTTTTTAAATAATCAGAGATTTTATCTTCGTCTTGATAATTTAAATAAAGTGGATAAGTTTTGACATAAGAGCCAAATGAATGACTAACTGATTCATCTCTTCCATTATTAACAGTGAGGAAAAGAGATTCGTTTTCCATATTGATCTTACTTAATAAATAAGAGAAGGCACTTAAGAAGAATGAAGAAGTTTTAATCTTTAACTTCTTAGTAAGAGATTTAACTTCTTTATCGGTAATCTTAATTTCTCTACGGATATTAGAATAAGAGACTTCTTTATCTTGTTTATCTTCTACTGGAGTGGAATCGGTTTCAATTCCTCCCACTAGTTTTTCATAATAATCTTTAGCTTCTAAATATTTTTTGCTCTTTAAATCTTTTTCTTCTTTTAAGGCAAATTCATTAGCGTCACATTCTTCTTTTTTGATCTCTTTATTTTCTAAAGCAGCAAAGAAATCATTAATAAAGATATGAATGGAAGAACCATCCATAATGATGTGATGGAAATCAAAATAGAAGATATATTCATCTTTTACTTTGTAAAGCTTAAAGCGATATAAATGTTTATTTAATAATTCATATGGGAGAGAAGTGATTTTTAATTCTTTAACTTCTTCAAGTTCAAGTTTGATCTCTTCTTTTTCAATATGTTTAACAATGTTTCCACTTTCATCAATGGAAAGAATGGTAAAGATATATGGGTGAGCGTCACACACTTTTTTTAACGCATCACTCACTTTTTTAAGAGTTACATCTTTTCCTAAATTAACAGTGTGAGCGAGGTTATAAGCATCTCCAGAAGATAAAGAAGAGATATATAATCCCTGTTCACTTTTAGATAACGGAAAGAATTTGTTCATTTTCTGTCCCTCCAAATTAGTATTATGTTTCTATTTATATGTAATATAAGAATATTATAACGAGTATAAACAAAAAATAGAAAACCTATTTCAGTTTTCTATCTTGTAATCATATTTTTTTAAGCTCATAAGAAATATAGATTTGAGTTTTAGTGGTTACTTTATTCTCGACGTTATCACCTTTTGTGGTGAGATTATCTTCGTAATAATATAAGTCACCATGAGTGTTATAAAGTCGACATCCTTCATCATAAAGACTAATCTCTTTTTCACTTACTACACTTTGACCACTAGCGATATATCTAAAGCGATAATTAGAATTAGACGAATAATATGTAGCGCTTAATTTTTGATAAAGACTTTGATTAAAAATTGCTAAACTTTGATCTAAATCTTTTGCTTTATTCTCAACAAATACGGCGTATGAATCAATTACTGGGTCTTCTATATTAATGCTCCATTCATGAGTTTCGCTATTATATGTAGCGATATATTGCTCGACATCAGTAGAAACTATAGGCTCTCCTTCAGCTGAATAAGTTGTGACTTCTTTAGCTAGATCAAGATACGCTTTTGAATATTGTCCAGTTGGAATTAAGCTAGTCGCTTCATGGAAAGCGGAATATTCAATTTTATTGACATCGCTACTAGACCAAGAGAAGCCAACTTTTTGAACATCATAGCCGTAAATAGTTTTGAAATCATCTTTCATCGAAATGATGTTGTAATTGTTGTCTTTCCATTTTTTCTCTCGCTTAGAAGTTTCATCCATATCAACATAGTCTTCATCAGCATCATCAGCGATTAACATAAAGACTTCAGTTTGATATTTTTTATTTCCTTTACAATAATTATGCATTGCAACATCCCCACTACTATTTCCAAAGGAAAGGACTGGGACTTTACCAATTTCTTGAGCGATTTGTTTAACTTTATTAGTCTTTAAATTTTTGATGATTAATTCATCGGTTCTGATGACTTCTTCATCTGATTTCATATCGTAATTCACTCCATCGGTGTAACCTTGCTCGCTTGCCTTTAAAGTGACGTCCATTCCGATAACGTGATTAGAAGGAATACCAATTGATTCCACTAAAGCACGGCAAATAAATCGATCCGAACCACTTACTACATAGTTAGTAAAACCATAATCATTTAAATAATCAAAGACTTCTAACATTGGTTTATAAAAACTAGTTAAATAAGTCATTCCACTGAAGCCGTTTGGTGTATTTTGAGCATATTCTTTTACGTATTGATCAAATTCTTTTAAAGACATCCCTTCATATGCTTTAGCTGCAGCATGAGCGTGTCTTAAATCAAAATGTTCTGGAAGAGGCACCCCATAACGAACAAAGTCTCTAATTTCTTGAGCGACTTCTTTGACCATAACTGGCGCTATATCTTTATAATTAGGATCGTCTAAAGCGCGATATTCAAGTAAGTTATATTCGAAATAAGTTGGATATAACTCTCCAATAAAAGTACCATCCATATCAAAAGTAGCGATTCTATCTTCAACTGGAATGAAATATTCAGTGTTATTTTTATCAGTGACTTTTTTCACATATTCTTTTAAAACGGTTAAAGGTGATTTTCTTTCTTGAGTGCTCACTTCGTTCCATAAAGAGAAATAAGTCTTTTCACTACTTCCCCCTGATTGGTTACAACCCGCTAAAAGAGTAATAGCAGGGAATAAGACAAATAATAATGATGTTTTTTTCATAATAATTTCCTCATTTTTTATTATAAAGAAAAAAGAATTAGAAAATAACGATTAATCGATATTTTTAAAGCACTTTTTCGTTATTATTCTTTAAAAGATGCCCATGGATATTGAATCATATATTCTCCACGGTATAATCTAACCGCATCTGGATTATCTTTTTTATATTCGTAAGCGTCACAATCAATTTTATTAACATCAATTGAATATCCATTAAATTTCTTAACAAAAACATCTTCACAATCAATTGATTTTAAACTTTGTTTGATATCCGCGATTAAGTTTCTTAGATACGATTTATGATCTTCTTCCCACAAAATCGCATTGAGTTCATTGACATTAATTGATGAACCTTCTCGATCAATAAGATAGGCAAAAACTTCTTTTGATTTTTGATAAGAGAATTTTACAGGGCTTCCATTATGGAAAATTTCAAAATTGCCAAAGCATTTGACTTGGAGTTTTTTCTCACTTTTAAGATTAATAACATTATCGAGTTCATCAATCTCGACTTTGATTTTATTTTCGTTAACTGGCTTAGTAATATATCCAGAAGCGTGAACGCGATACGCATCTAAGGCGTAATTATTATAAGCAGTCACAAAAATAATTTTAATTTTAGGATTGATTGATTTTAATTTTTTCGCAAGTTGAATCCCATTAAGTCCTGGCATTTCAATATCCAAAAAAGCGAGATCAAAATTAATATTAGATTCCATTACTTTTATAGGATTAGTGAAGGAAAAGAATTCGCTATCAGGCATCACCTTTTTACAAGCGTTTTCAAGTCTTATTAATTGAAGTTCTTCATCATCTACTAAAAGTATTTTCATAACTATTTATAAAATGTTACCACCGCTTTTGAGCCTTTATCAACTTCACTAGTAATCTCTAAAGAAGCATTACACATCGTTTTTAATCTTTGACGGATATTATTAATTCCGATGTGCTGATTTTTAGAAAAGTCGATATCGTTAATATTAAATCCTACTCCATCATCGATTACTTCAACGACATAAGCGTTAGAAGTTTCATAAGTTTTAAATAATAAAGTGCCACCTTCAATTTTCTTTAATATTCCATGTTTAATCGCATTTTCCACTAAAGGTTGTAAGCTTAGAGGTGGGACATAAAAATCAGTAACCTTAATATCATAATTGATATTTAAGCGGTTATTAAATCTTAATTTTTCTAATGAAATATAAGTCTCAATGTGGCGTAATTCATCTTCAAAATGAATAAGACTAGTCTCGGTTAAAGAAGAGAGGTTAAGCCTAAGATATTCAGTGAAATCATCTAAGGCTTTTTTGGCTTCAGAAGGATTGATATCGATTAATGTCGAAATTGAAGATAATGAATTATAGATGAAGTGAGGCTGAATCTGGCTCATCATAATCTTAATTTGGGCTTCTTTATTCTTCTGTTGTTCTTTCGCTAATAAGATGTTCTTTTGAACATTAACAAAGAAGAAGAGGATTTCAATTGAAATAACAATCGAGAAATAAGCAATCGCATATCCTTTTAAGAAATTTTGAACAATAATTGCTACTGCAGGAAGTAAACAATATATTCCAAAGGCAATCTTTTCTCTCATCACTAGCTTTTTATTAAATAAAGTAATTAGGAGTACGATTGCTAAGATAATGAATTGATATCCTTGAGCAAAAATCATTGTTTTTGCTCTTACGTATTCTCCATTAATAGCGGTGAAAAACATGCCGTTAAAAATATTCAAGATATCTAAGAAGGTGAATATTCCAATTAATACGAGGTTAGCGATATAAATGATATTTTTATATTTCTTCTTCATTTCAATATAACTAAGAGTGTAAATCAGTAAGAAAAAGGCCTCCAAGTTATTAAAAATATAGAAGGTTGTATAAAAAGAAATTACAAAGGTATTACTCGTGTAACTCATCTTAACGAAAGTGAAGGTAAGATAAGTTGCAAAATGGATGACAGTAAGGATGAAGAAATTAAGAAGAGTGTTCTCATCAACCCTTCTATCTCTTTTAAGCAAAATATTGACAATATGGATCAAAAAGATCGCAATTCCGATGATACATACTGTAGCGTTAAATATCGAATTAGTGCTCATTTATATATCCTTATTTATATATTATATATAAGGAATAGAGAAAAACACATTGTTAACAATTTTATTTTTTTGCGTTATTTTAGAAACGTTATTATAAAAAAGAGAGGTTATAGTCAACAATACCACATGAGATTTATAGTTTTCACAGGATGGTATTTTTTGGATTTCTGACTGCACCTTGATTGCTAAAACCGATAATACACCAATTGATGATTAGTAGATGAACAAAAGGATGAAAAAAGGCCGAAGCACACATGGGCATCGGCCTGGATTTGCGGTTAATCGTGGCCCCTAGCAGGAATACCAGATCGTGAGGGAGGAGATTGTAATGTTTACTTCTCCCAACGGCATCAATGCCGGACTGTCGTCAGGGGCAATTGATAGCCCTTTGTATTCTTGCCCGCTGGTGATGTGATGAATCATCGTCCCCATGCTCGAAAAATCCACGGAAATGGGCTCGGGTTCTTCTTGTTGTTCAACCGAGAAAGAAATCGCGAAGCCGGTGATGGTGCGGAACGGATAGGCGCCTTCGTCCTCCGCAAACACGTCGTAGTGGCTGAGCATGAGGTGGTGGAAGGAAACGTTTCTGAAGGTGAAGCCAGCCTCTTCCTTGTCCCATCCCACCACGCCGACCTTGTTGCCGGCGGCGGTCGTCGTGCCGATGGCGTAATCGCCGTCTACCTCCTTGACGGTCGTATTGCTTTCGTCGAAGGTGACACTGTACTCAGTTGGATCTGCTTTTACCGCAAATGTATCTAATTGATTTGCTACGCCAACAACTAAAGCGGTAACGCCAACTGTGCAAGCTAACACTCCCATTGAGGCTAATAATAATGCTTTTTTCTTCATATTTTCTTTAAACTCCTTAAGATAAATAATTTTAGATAAATAATTAATTGTTTTTATTTTATAAAAGAAGAAAAAGGAGATTCAAGCACTTTGTGTGCTATAGAGTGTCATTTTTCTTTTTTTATACTTAACTCTATACATTGCGTTGGTTTTTGATTGAAATGTTTACAAGTCTCGCGATATTTTTCGATTTTGTCCTACAATATAATAAAAGGATATACATAATTGTATATCCTTAATCTACTTTTTTGAGTTCATTGTCCAATTATAACACAATTCGTACAGCAAGGGTAAAAAATGCAAGTGAAGTTCGTACATTTGCAAGTGACTTTCGTACACTTCTTGAAAAAGTATCGATTACATCGAGGTTTTTAACCACATGCAATCGTACGCAATCACCTGCATGCCGTACGCAAAATATTTTTTGAGGTATCATTTTGATGATATTTTTGCCGTTTTTGTGTCTAAATTGGTTAAATAGTTGAAGTGCCTCCACCACCGCATCTAGATGCAAAAAACAGGGCCGCCTTTGCTTGCAGCAAACCCCGTAACTTGACTAGCGCGATATCAGCAGTCCCAAGTAAGGCTCAGGCTCTCGATGTACAAATTGGTTTCCGGCGAATCATACATGGAGTAGAGACTTACATTGACTTCAACCACGGTTCCGTCGGTAGGCCCTTTGTCCCATTCGAGGTGCGCGGTGCCGTTCCCATCCCCGTCGAGTTCGAAAGAGGAGTGCCAATACCCGACCTGGTTTCTGTCGCCGTCGAGCAGAGTGATACTGTACTCGTCCTCCGTGTCCACGTCGTTTTCGACGCCCATGTCGATCGCGAAATGGGTGAGGTTGTTTATTCCGATCATCAGGGAGTAGCCGCAATCCCCTAAAAACGGTTCCGCTCTCACGAACCTTCCGGACTGCCCGAAGGTGAGCTCCATGGACTCCGGCGCGACCGTTGTGTGGATGGGGTCGGATACGCCGGTTGTGACATTAACGTCTTGAGGACCCGGCCCGGACTCGAACTGGTCTCCGGTGGCGGCGTCGAAGGTGAAGCTATGCCCAGTTGGATCTGCTTTTACCGCAAATGTATCTAATTGATTTGCTCCGCCTACAACTAAAACGGTAACGCCAACTGTGCAAGCTAACACTCCCATTGAGGCCAATAATAATGCTTTTTTCTTCATATTTTCTTTAAACTCCTTTAAACAAAATAATCGATTAATTTCTTTTATTTTATAAGAGGAGAAAAGAGGGGACAAGCACTTTGTGCTATAGAGTTCCACTTTTATTTTTTATACTTAACTCTATACATTGCATTGGTTTTTGATTGAAATGTTTACAAGTCTCGCGATATTTTTCGATTTTGTTCTTAAATATAATAAAAGGATATACATAATGTATATCCTTAACCTACTTTTTTGGTGCCTCCTGCCAGAATCGAACTAGCAATAGATCCTTACCATGGATCCGTTATACCACTTAACTAAGGAGGCATAAGTTGATTTAATCAACGCTATTGATTATAAAGGACACTACTATTTTTAACAAGTAATAAATTATTCTTTTTTGAGTGAGAGAATAAAGTTATAAACGATTGTGGCGGCATTCTCTAATTCAGAACGACTTAAATATCCCTCTTTAAGAGCTTTCTTGATATCTTTAATGTCATCTTTACTACCAGGCATACAGATGTTATTTCCATTTTTTAAGTTTCTAGAGGCATAGGCTGCTGGATAGACATTTCCTTTTTTATAAACTTGTCCACTTTTAATCCAGTCAGTCATGATTAATCCATCATATCCCCATTCAGTTCTTAAGATATCTAAGATTAATCCACGATGTTCTGCTGCGTGAATTCCATCAATAAGGTTATACGCAGTCATTATTGATTTAGGATTAGACCATTTAATCGCTTTATAAAAAGCTGGAAGATAAATTTCTCTAATCGCTTTTTCGGAAACAATAGAGTTGTTATTGATACGGTTAGTTTCTAAATTATTACAAGCGAAATGTTTAATGGTAACTGCTTTATGTGGGTTTTCTTGAACAGCGTTAATGATGTTAGAGGCACTAAAGGCACTCACTAAAGGATCTTCGGAAAAATATTCAAAATTACGTCCACATAACAAATGACGATGAATATTAATTCCAGGAGCGAGCCACACATCAACATTATAGATTTCCATCTCTTCTTTTACTAACCTACCACAAGTTGATTGAACCGTAGAAGAAAATGACTGAGCTAAAGCAGTTGCTATTGGGATAGCGGTTGCCCCTTGAATAATATGACTTCCCTTTTTATTTTTATTTCTTTCATAACTTAATAAATATGGAAGAGGAGCGGGTAAATATTTCTCAAGCGTGTACCAAATTGAATCTCCAGTAATTGGGAATTCACCTTTATCGTTAACAATATATTCTTCAGTGAGTCTAAGTCCAGCAGGGCCATCTACCATATTAATCGCATATTCTAAAGAAGGGATTCTTAAGGTTGTTTCTCCTGCTCCTCCATTTACTAAAGAACAAGATTGACCAATTAAACCATTAACCCCAGTTTTATAATCCCCTAAACAAAGAAGAATTAATTCATCATCTTTTAAAGAAGATATATATTCAGGTATCTCAATATTTTTAACCATGTAATCTATTGATTCGGTTGAGAAGATATATGGATCAATTTCCACTATTTTAATTCCTTTTTCTATTTTTACTTCTTCTCTATCAATGACTAAATCTGAGAAATCAGGTTTATCAAAAACATTTCTTACTTGTTTTAAGATCACACTTTTACTTAAAGAAAGAACAACAGCTTCTTTTAACGAATCACTACTATTACCAAAATAGACGTGATAATTACCTTTATTAAGCATATAAGCTTGTTCTTCTATTGAATAAAGAGGAAATTCTCTTAATGAGAAATTTAATTCAAGAATTTCACTTTCTTTTTCTTTGATTTCATTACTCTTTTTAAAGGCCACTAATTCGAGTTTTGGGCGTGGAGAAGGAGCGGAAATATAGACTTGAATTACTTCTTTTCCAGAAAGATTACCAACGTTAGTGACTTTAACCTTCAAAGATACTTTATCACCTTCGACTTTATATTCTAATAATTGAGAGGTAAATTCAGTGTAAGATAAGCCAAATCCGAATGGAAAAATTGGTTTAATATTTTTAGAAGAGAAATATCGATATCCGACATAACTTCCTTCTAAATATTTTGTTTCATCTTCACTTATTGGAGTAGAGATATATGGATAATCTTTAATATAAGCGTAAGTATCAGTTAATTTTCCACTTGGATTAATTTTTCCTAAAACGATATCCACTAAAACGTCAGAAGTAACTGAACCGAGTTGAGAAAGCAAAAGAATATTTTTCACATCCTTTATTTTCTCTAAATCAATGATATTAGGAGTGTTAAGTACTAATAAGAATTTTTCATAATTATCATTAAGATAATGGATGTCTCTGACTTCAGTATCGCTAAGATAGACGTCTCCTTTTTCAAGTCGGCGATCACTATTTTCTCCTCCGTTACGTGAAAGAACATAAATGGCGACTTTTTTATCTCCATTAATTGCAAAATTATATTCAGGTTCTAATATTTCTTTTCCAAGAGCATAGCTAGGGGCCATTGTTTTATGTTTTTTGGCTTCTTTTTTTATTTCTTTAACGAAATCTTTTTCATTTTTCTCTCTAATTTCGTCATATTGATCTAGCCAACTAGTTGAATCGATTTTAAAACCAGCGTTAATAAACGCCTCTTCAATTGTTGGTTTATATCTAGTGTTAACTGCCCCACTTCCTGTTCCACCTATAACAGTGTGTCTAACTCCATTACCGATTAAAGTAACATTAGTTACTTCTTTAAGTGGAAAAGAATTATCTTTTTTAAGAAATAGAGTACATTCTCCTGCTACTTTTCGTAATTCGTTGATGTGATTAATTTCATGAGGCAGTAACTCTTTATTCATCTTCTTCTCCCATTAAATCATAGACAAATGCGCCTGTTATTTTGACATAAACCATTTCTCCATTATGGAGTTCTTTTTTACTAGTGAAATATATTTTTCCATCAACATCATCTGGAGCGTTCCAATAGGAACGAAGAAGATAATTGCCATGGTCATCTTTTCCAATAACCATTCCTCTCATCACTTCTCCGATATGTTTTTTGTTTAATGAATAGGAAATCTTTTGTTGCGCTTTCATTACTTTCGCTAATCTTTTCTTTTTAATTTCTTCATCGATTTGATTAGGGAAAGAAGCACTTGGTGTTCCTTCTTCTTGAGAATAAGTGAAGGCTCCTAAATGATCAAATTTCACTTCGTTCATAAAAGAGATGAGATTATTAACATCTTCTTCTTTTTCTCCAGGAAAACCGACCATCACGGTCGTTCTTAATATCGCGTTAGGAACTTTCTCTCTAATTTTATTAAATAAAGAGATTAAGAATTTCTTATCTCCTCGACGAAACATATCTTTTAAGATATGGTCCTCACTATGTTGAATAGGAACATCAAAATAAGGAGTTAATTTCTTTTCTTTTCCAATGAGTTCGATTAATTCATCACTGATTTCATCAGGATATAAATATAAAAGACGGATATATTCAAATTGTTCAATTTTTAATAGTTCTTTAAGAAGATCGACAATATTCTTCTTTTCTTTTAAATCGATTCCGTATTTAGTGGTGTCTTGTTCTAAAACAATAATTTCTTTTATTCCAGCTTCAGCGAGTTCTTTTGCTTCTTTAATGATTTGATCAAATGGGCGAGAAACAAAATGTCCTCTAATTAAAGGAATCGCACAATAAGAGCAGCGATTATCACATCCATCTCCAATCTTTAAATAAGCGGAATATGGACCAGTAGATACAATACGATATTCATCATCCACTCCGATAGATTTATCAATCTCTTTATCTAAAAGATAAAGTTTTTCATTAAAATGAGAATATTCTCTTATTGGAATATATAAATCAACTTCAGGGATTTCTTTTTTGAGTTCTTCTAAATATCGTTCTGCTAAACAACCCGTTACAACAACTTTTTTCCCATATTGAATCATTTCTAAAATGTTTTCAATCGATTCTTTTTTGCTGCTTTCAATAAAGCCACAAGTATTAATAACGATGACATCACTATCACTTGGATCATTAGTGATTTCATAGCCGTTACGATCAAATAAACCAAGGATATTTTCACTATCAACACGGTTTTTCATACAACCAAGAGAAATGATTCCAACTTTTTTCATTATTCACTCCTTAAAGCGATAACTGGATCTTGTTTAGAGGCACTTAATGATGGAATAAGTCCACTTAAGATTGATAAGGTAACTGAAATAGCAATCATCATTAAAGCGTAATACCAAGGTAAAGCGCAGATTCGAGCAATACCAAATCCTTTAACGATAATATTAATGATGATTTGTAAAACATAGGTAATCGCAATACCTAAAACTCCACTAGCTAATCCAGTCATTAAGTTTTCAGCAATAAATAAGCGAGAAACGTCTTTCTTTCTTCCACCTAAAGAACGAATAACGCCAATTTCTTTTACTCTTTCCATAACGGAGATATAAGTGATAACCGCAATCATAAAGCAAGAGACCACTAATGAAAGAGAAGTAAAGGCAATTAAAGCTGCACTAATTGTTGTTACTAAAGTAGAGATAACCGCAACAATCATACTGATTGTGTCTGTAACAGTAATTTCACTTCTTTGACTACGATCAACTCTTTGTCCGTTAATCTTTAATACTTTATTCGCATTCCAATCATTAAGATAAGAAACAACATTATCTTTTTGTTTGAAATCTTTTGGATAGATTGAAATTGATTGAGGGAAAGCATCAAATGAATATTCCTTGCTTTCTTCATCTTGATTAATCTTTAATCCAGATAAGGCTCTTAGGTGGAGCATATCAGTATCTAGATTATCTTTTCCACCAGATAAGAAAGAAGCAAAAATCGATAAGATAGTTGAACTACTATCTCCATTTAATGAAGAAGCAAAACCATCTTTATCATAAATAATTCCATGTCCTTCTCCATCATCATTAGTGTAATCATCATATTTAAATTTAACATAAGCGTTAAAGGAAGAGACTTTATAGTTTTCATCTTTAACATGAGTTTCAAAAGCTTTATTGATTTCACTCTTTTTAGCTTGAGACATATATTTATCAGTGAATTCTTTGGAGAAATATACTCCGCGAGAAAGAGAACCAAAATTAGTGGTACTCTTCGCTCTTAAAACACCAGTGACTTTAACTTTTGCCCCACCAACAGATTCTGGGTTTAAATACATCTCACTAGTTTGATCAATGATTGAATTGTAATAAAAATCAGGAGTGAGAGATTCAATTTCAGTAGTTTGTCCACTTAATTGAATTGGGATATTAAATGAACCGAGCGGAAAAGATAATACCGCATTAGTTTTATATGTATAAGTAGTAATTCCTCCACTTTCGGAAGAAGTTTTATCACTACTAGAATCAGTTAAAGAGAAGTGGCTTCCTTGATAATCGATTTCCCATTTACCATCCGCGAAACTTCCATTTTCTGGATCAGGAGAAGGTTCGCTACGATTAAACATCGCAGGCATAGACATCACGATGTTGAAATTATTATCAAGCATTAAAACAGTGCCGTTCATGCTATCGGAAGAATTCACATAATTAAGATTAACAATGATTAAGTTATTACCAAATCTACCAGTTAAAGCAATGCTCGTTTCTCTATGAGAAACAAAATCAGGATTTGGCTTATAAATGGCGTCATGAGGATAATAATAGAATTCATGACCTAATAAATCTTCATAAGTGAAAGTTCTTTCATAAGGATATTCTTCATCAAGATGCGCGATCTTTTCTTCTAGTTCCGCGATTTCTTTAGAGTGATCACCACTCTGTCTTTTAAGTTCTTCAATCTTCTTTTCATATTCGTTTTGCTTAACAGCTTTTTTCGCAATATTTAAGAATTCGTCTTGTGGGTAATACCCCATTTGCGCAAGCACTAAATCGGTTAAGGTTGTTTTATCATCGACGACAAGCATTAATTCATTAGCGTTTTCTGGATATTTAGAATTACCGATTAAGTCATATTGAGAAAGGATGTATTCTTTATTTCCTGGAACTTGTTTCATGAAGCTAGTGAATAAATCGACAAATTGAGCGTATTCACTAAAGCCGTCAACAGTCATTAAAGTTTTAATATATTGTTGAGTTAAACCATTCATTGAAATGATACGTTTATCGGTGCTATCTTTTTCTTTTTTAAAGGCGGTAAAGAAGTTATTAGAAGGATCGATAGCGTAATTCTTATCGACACTAGCGTAATAGCTTTCTGGCATTTGATTAAGATAATCGAGTAACATTTGATTGATATCATTAGTCTTAACGTTAGTGAAATCAGTGTATTTAGTTAATAAATAACTAATCATTGAATCCATTCCCACTTTAGTGGTCGTATCAAATGTTGCGGCTTCTTTTTTGTCATTGCTAGAAAGTCCGGCGATTAAAGAAGTCATATCAACACTTTCTTCAGCGATTTGAATTGGATAAGAAGAAAGCATATCATTTTGCATATCATTGATATAATCAGTAACTCCACAAGAGACACCTAAAATAGTCGAAACACCAATAATACCGATACTACCAGCGATTGCTACTAAGATTGTTCTTTTGGCTTTAGAAAGAAGATTACTCACCGATAAAGCAAAAGCGGTAAAGAAAGACATTGATGATTGTCCTTTACCTTTAGTGGTAACTTCTTTTTCTTTTCTAGGAAGAGGAGTTTTAACGATAACCTTTTCTTCCTTTTCCTCTTTTTTATAATAGGTGAGTTTATTATCGACAATTCCTTCATTAGAGAAATAAGTGGTTTCTTTACGAGTGTATTCATCGATTTTATATTGAGTCTCATCTTCTTCGTTATATGGAGCAGAGTCAGAAATAATTTCTCCGTCTTTCATTCTCACAATACGAGTTGCGTATTGTTCCGCGAGTTCTGGGTTATGAGTAACCATGATTACGAGATGAGTTTTACTGACTTCTTTAAGAAGATCCATGATTTGAACTGAGGTCTCACTATCAAGGGCACCAGTAGGTTCATCGGCTAAAACGATTTCTGGATTATTAACAAGGGCACGAGCAATCGCTACTCTTTGCATTTGTCCACCAGAGAGTTGATTTGGTTTTTTGCGATATAACCCTTTTAATCCGACTTTATCTAAAGCTATTTCAGAGCGTCTCACTCTTTCTTCTTTAGAAATACCAGAAATTGTTAAAGCGAGTTCAACGTTTTTCAAAATCGATTGATGAGGAATTAAGTTATATGATTGGAAGACAAAACCGATTGAGTGATTTCGATAAGTATCCCAATCGTTATCTTTAAAGTTTTTAGTGCTTTTCCCTTGGATGATTAAATCGCCAGAATCATAATGATCTAATCCTCCAGTAATGTTTAATAATGTGGTTTTACCACATCCGGAATGTCCGAGGATAGCGACAAATTCATTTTTACGGAATGATAAAGAAATACCTTTTAAAGCGTGAACTGGCTCTTGATCTTTGAGCTGATAATCTTTTTTAATCTCGACTAGTTTTAACATAAAATATATCCTCTATTTTCCGATTTGATTAATATGGTATATGTTTACAATTAATTTGTAAAAGGAAATGCATCAGAAATTTCAAAATTAAAAAAGCAAGCCTATATAAGACTTGCTTTATAAGAGAATAACTCAATTAATTATTTTTTAAATTTTCAATCGCTTTAAGAACGTCCGCTTTAGTGGGATGACCTTGTTCAATAATCCTACGATTAATTTTGAAATAGAAATAAGTATAAATCACATCAATCCCTAAAAACATAAAGGCAGGGAGAAGGAAATATAAGGAGTTACTCACTAAATCAAAACGGTCTTTTTCCGCGCCTAAAAAGATTGCAAAACAAGATAATAAAGAGAAGGCGATAACCACAAAGCCAATGATTGGTAAAAATGAAGGTCCGCGGCGATATAATTGTTTTTCGAATTTTCTCAAAGTAGGATATTTGGGATTAGTCTCATCTATCTCTTGAGTGACAAAGCAATATAATCCTTTTTCGACGAGTGATATTTCTTTATATCCAAGCGCGTCAAAAATCTCTTTTCTTTCACGATATTGAGGGACAGTTAATTTAATTTTACGAGTAATCATCGCTATTTATTCTCACTTTCATCGACTTTAATATATTTTATATATTCGTATTGGCTAACTTCTTCTGCTTTCTTTTGCATCGCCTTTAAACATTCAGAATGAAGATAGATTTTATTTTCATTCATTGATAAACCTTCTTTAGGGAAAATAGGCTCTAAAATATAGACGGTTTGTTTTGGCTTTTTAGAAAGTTTGCTCTTTCTCCAAGTGGTGACAGTAGGAAGAACAGGAGCGTTACATTTAGCAGGATAAGAAAAGGAACCATCTCTAAATGGTCTTACGTGAGTGTAATAAGGCCAAATATGAGCTTCAGGATAGATTAAGATATATTGTTTTTTGTGGTAATAATATTCCATTGCTTCTCCTAAGGCGACCATGTTTTTAATATCTCCTTTAAGAGGTAAAGGGAGATAACCTAAAGCACGTGTTAAATTTCTCACGATTGGCATACTTAAGGAATCAGAATAACCAAGGATATTCACTCTTTTACCAAAGAAGAAAACTTGGGCCTGAAATTTAAAGACATCGCTAATCGCGACGTGATTTGAATAAATAAAAGCTCCACTACCATTTAGAAGTTTAAGATTTTTTCTTCCTTTAATTCTTATTCCGTGACAAACACAATATAATCCGATAATTGGTTTAGCGATTATGTGATAAAGAAATCCACTTAATATATTATTAAACCAGTTAGTTCTTTTATATTTATATCCTTCAGGAACAGAGGGACGAGATAAACCGAGCTCATTAAAATCATCACGTAATTCATCGTGATAATAACAGACTCTACTTTTAATAATCTCTTTGGAATTCATAATTTATTTCTTTATATCCTCGTGAGAAACTTCTCCAGTGTGTTTAACTTTGCTCCACTTCTTCTTTTTGTTTGGATGGAGAACTCCATCAATAAAAGCAAAAGCGAAATCATAGAAGAAGAACATATAAGTCAATACTCCGATGAATTTATTCTTCTTAGTGAGTTTTAAGCGATCTTCGTCTCTTAAAATCGTAATAATTGCAGGAATTACAAAGCTCATATAAACAAGTAAGAGTTGGAAAGCTGCAAAACCAAATAATGTACCAAATTGATAAGCTGGAATGCGGTAAACCACTCCGATAGAAGCAAAGATAATATTAATAATTCCAGAAAGAGTCATTACGACATTAAAGATAACAAATGGGATAAGACCACAGTTAAATTCAAAGTTCATAAATGAAAGATAACTTTTTGGATGATAATCGTATTGGACTCCAGCTTTTTTAAGGAAGCTCCTTCTTTGGAAATATCCCGCTAACCAGCGGAGATGTTGCATATGGACAGTTTTGAAATCTCTAGATTGTTCATCATAAAAACATACTTCTGGATAATAACGCATATAGATATCGTGAAAATAACAATAAGAAGTGAGTTGAATATCTTCAGTCATTCCAGTAAATATCCATCCTCCAGCGTCTTTAATGATATCACTATCAACGTAATAACCAGTTCCCATTAAAGTGGCTTTATGGAAGATATAGCTTCTTCCTTTTGAAGTAACTTGGTTCATATAGGCAAACATGATTGAACTACCTAAAGTTAACCAGTTAGCGTTCGCATTAGTGAAATTACGATAACCCAAACCAACTTTAACACCGGTTTGTCTAAGATCATTCATCACTTCGATATAGTTATTATCTAAGATGTTATCAGCATCAAAGATCATATAGGCATCATAATTAAGATTTTCTCTACCGAAATAATCGATACATTCTTGAAGAGCGAAACCTTTGGTTTTTCTTCCTTCAACTAGACGGTCTCTTACAAAATATTTGAATCCGAACTCTTTGGTGATTTCAATTGTTGGATCACTTTCCTTTTCCACGATGACATAGACTTCAAAATGTTCTCTTGGATAAGTTTGATTTTTTAAAGATGTTAAAAGATGAGAAATAACTTTTGATTCATTTCTAGCGGCAATTAAGACCGCAAAATTGGTGTAGACATCACTATGAGGGGCTTTTGGAGTTGGTTTAGCGGAAACGCTCCAGAAAGCGAGATAATAAATTGACATTAACAAAACGAAAACAATCATTACTGATGTAATCGCAGTCATTAAGTAAATCAATAAATCGTAATTGATTGACATTATTTTTCCTCTACAATCATCATCTTATTGACGTGGATGAATAAGAAATAGATAAATCCAGTTAGTAAGATTGATCCAATGATATCAGTTAACCAATGTTTTAGGGCCATAGAACGGGAAAAAACAATTAGTAAGCAAATTAATAAGGTTGAAGCGTAAATGAGGTAAGAGAGCCATTTTTTCTCACTGTTTAGGAGTTTTAAGGAAACATAACTATTCATTAAGAATAATGACGAACCAATAAAGACGTGAGTGGATGGATAGCTCGCCTTTAATCCTTTTGATAAATCCGGAGAATAATTAAGTTTCATCACTTCAAAGATGAAATATATAGCGACAAGAACAACATATCCTCCTAAAAGGATGAATAATCTTTTGTCCACTTTTAGTAATGATTTATTTTTGATCCATTGAATAACTCCAATGACACCCATCACTAAAGTAAAAACAAAAGAGAGATATAAGAAGAGATCACTAATTTTTGCAAAGTCAGTATATTTCTCTGTTGAGATAACGTAATTAGAAAAATCAATATTGAAATGGGATAAACCTAAATATGTATTACTAACAGGAAGATAGGTAACATCAACAGTTTTAAAAACAATTGTAAAAATGATGAAGCTAAGGGCGAATACACCACTAATTAATAAATAAGAGAATTTTTTCATAAGAAAACCCTAATATATTTACTCACAATTCGTGCACATATGCAAGCATATATTAGGGTTAGATAAATATATTTATCTATTATTTAGACATATAGGAGTGACGATTATTCACTTGAGCGGTGAAATTAACTCCGTAAATATTATTGAAAGCAGTATTGGCTTTCTTATCCCAAGTGTCGTTAACATTTGGATTAACAACATTCTCGATTGTGAAATCTGCAGAAATGTTGATATTAATTAAGACAGTAATCTTGGTGTCGACATGTAATGAACCAATCACTTCTTTATCATTATATTTAGCACCACTAATGGTGACATTGAGTTGATTGAGTTCACTTACATTAGTAAGTCCACCTAAATTAATAGCGGCGCTAATGGTATGGGTGTTACTACCAGTACAGGTGAAACCATTACTTCCAACAAATAAGTTAGCGTAATCTCCTGGAGCTTTTTCTCCTTCGCTTGTGGTAAGTTTACCAATCTTATTAATCGCGTTATCGCTTAAACCGAGTAAGTTGCCGAGTAAGTAATCACCGATATTGTCTAAGAAGTAATCACTTGTAGCGCGGTAATGTTTAATCTTTGTGGAATCAACTTTTCCAGTAATGGAACCAACTTTGTTGATTGTTCTCTTGATATCGAAATAGCCACCAACTTTGTTATCAGTGTTATCTTCATAAGTGACGAATGTGAATTCAGAAATTAATTCTTGTTTGTAGAAGAGATAATATTGATAGTCTTCACTAACTTCACCAATCACAAGTGGGATAGCAGGAACGATAGGCATACCAGTAATCTTTCCATAGACCCAGACTCTTTCGTTAACAATCTTGACGAATGCTTCAACTGATAAGGTTGGATTAATAACACTTAAGATATCAAGATTAACAGTTCCTTTTAAGTGGAAATAGTTAAGATCAGTAGTATTGATACCCATTTGTAATAAAGTCTTAATACCATCTAATGGTAAGAAGGTTTCGTTAACTCTATCAATTGTGCTAGCTTGAATAGAAGCAGAATCATAATCGAGTAAGGAGATGGTGAGATTGACGTATTTACGTCCATCATTTTCTCCTTCGACTTTACCTAAAACTAAGTTATTGATGGAGATTGATTCAATTCTTCTATCTTCACTAGTGTTATCTCCAGCAAAATTAATTTTGAGATTTAAATCTCCGCCTAAGCCAAGAAGAGAACCTCCAACAACAATTTCAAGGCCTTTGCCGTTATCAAATTGAGCGATTTTCTTCACAACATCTTTACCCGCTAAACGGACAAAGTCTTTTTCAGAAATGATATTAGTGAGTTCAGAGACACCTAATAAAGAAGTAATAGGTTCGATGAACTTAGTGAATTTTGGATTATTTTCATTAGTGTTGATGAAATCTTTAATTAAGTTAACGATATCAATGACAGATTGAATTTTCACTTTTCCTCTAAGGACTCCATTAGAGACACTTGTGGAATAATGGAACATCACTTCATTTAAGTTACCGACTTCTTTATCATATTCGACGGAGTTATCGACATCTAAAGCGATATTGTGTTTGCACCAAATCTTATTTGGATCATATTGATATTGGTCAATAGTGAGATTACCAAATCCAGCTTTAACACCTTCGTGGTTATCAAATTTACCAGTGCCACTTACTTCAATACCGAGGTTTTTACTATCTCTAACAGAAGCAGTAACGGCAAATCCGGTCTTTTGTTCTTGAACAAGTTCAGTTACTTGATCTAAAACTGATGGGACAAAAGTAATCTTATCAAATGAATTAGCTTCGCTTGCTTCAATTCTTCTAGTTGGGTTAAATGCACCGCTATTAGCATTTAAAGCTAAATCGTATTTACCAAAGGAAATACCACTAGCGGATAAATTTAAGACATGGGCACTTTCACTAGCGGAAGAATCTAAAGTTAAATCAACTCTAGCGTTTTCTCCAATATTAAGTCCACCTAAATTAAGACCTAAATAAATAGCGTGATCATCATTAGATAAATTTTCGAGGATATCTAAGATAAAGGAATAATCTCCTTTTTCAATTGCACTTTTAACTTCGGTACCATCTAAGAAAGATAATAAGGAAGAAAGTGATTTTTCTTCACTATCACCACTGATAGCGTTAATTAAAGCAGGAATCTTTTCAACAATCTTGTTAGTGGTTTCAGTATCAATAACAACTTTCATCACTGCTTCTAATTGTCCATTTTGATCTTCATCTTCATTATAAATGAGATAGGCATTACCATCATTTTGGAAAGAAAGAACGAGATTAGCGTAAGTGGTCTTCACGTTATCAGCGATTTGATTTAATTTTAATTGGAAGTTAAATCCAGTCTTTTCTTTAACATTGTTAATGAATTCTTGGATATCGGCTTTAATATCGATTGGCTCATTATCTTCTACTTGAGCTTTTTCTTCCTCTTTAGCGGCTCTATTGTAATATTTTTCTAAATCTAATAATTCAGATAAGTCAACGTTAATTGAGCCTTCAACATTTAAGACATTTTTAGTGGAAACATAAGTTTCTTCTTTGGTGTCTGGATTAACATTATATTTGTTGTAATCAAGATCAGCGTTAAAGTTTAAACCAAATTTTTGGTTATCATCTTTAGAGAAGAAATTAGCGAGTTTTCTAATCCAACCACTATAATGGAACATTTCAATATAGTTATATGGTTGATTGGTTTTTGGGTTAATTCTTTGAGCAGGGGAAACATATTCAGAGAGTTCAGCGATTGTAAAATCAATTGAACCACCAAAATTGATACCCATAATGGAGTTTGCACCTAAATCAACTTTCTTGATGGTGTAATCACTATCACTAACGATATCAATATTAATTGATTCGGTCTTTCCTTCTTTAGTCATAGAGACACTAATTGGGAAATGAATATCTCCAGTAGATGGATCAGCTTGTCCTTGAGTGTCAATAGAAAAAGATGTTTGAGGTTTTTCTGCTTTTACATCTTTATCACCATCATCTGTGACGAATAATGAAGTAATGGTGTCTAAAGAGAAACCACTCTTCAAGAATTTAGTAATATATTGTTCAACATCACCAATCATCGCTTCAAAGTCAAATCCACTTTTATCTTCACCTAAGACATCTTTGATGGTGGCTAAGATATTTTCTGGATTTTCTTCATCAAAAGAATCGACTGTACATTTAAGTCTTAAATCTTTTAAACCGAAATATAATTCGTTATTGAAGAATCCTAAATCAAGTGGGAAATGTTTTCCGTTGTAATCTAAATCTAAATCAAGGTTGAAATCGATATCGATTAAAGCGGCCATCCTAAAATCTAATTCACCGTTAACTTTTAAGGTGTTTAAATTATCGTTATTTTCAACCTTGTAATTTAGATAGACATCATTGAAATCAGCCTTTAAGAAATGTTCGACTTTTTCTTCTGGAACTTCTTCAGGTTTATCTTCCCCTTTCATTCCAACATCGTTTTTAAGTTTATCGACGAACATCTCAAATGGTGATTTTTTTGCTTCTTCAGTGACAATAGAGAGAATCTTTTCTCTATTTGGGGTTAATAAATAACCTCCCACGAGTGTACCAGCGAAAGCGAAAAAACCCGCTCCGACTTTGGCAGTCACTTTTAAGAACTTTTTAAATTTAGTTTCTTCTTTCTTGTTAACTTGTTTTGTTGTTACTTTCATAATATTTACTCCTCAACTTTATAGTTAAATGGTGTATTCAAATCTGGGATATCACGTATACCGCCTGCGTAATAGTGATATGTGAGCGTATTGCGCGTTTCAGGTGACATACCGAACTTCGCAGCTTTATACACTTCATCGACATCTAATCTCTTGAGGACCATTTCATTACTGAACGTATATGTATGATTCACTTTAGAGAATTGCGGTAAGTTATCTAACTCCGATATCGATTTCATCTGGGTCTTGTAATAGAAGGTAGAAATGTTAGTGTCTAATTCAAGATTGATCACAATATCTCCATTTTCATTCTTACGAGAACTAGATTTAGTGGTTTTATTAGAAATGATGTAGATAAACATTTCATCAGGTGTCTTTCCTAAATAGCCTTTATATCCTTCTTTATTAAATATAGATGGACTAGAGGTATAAGAAGCGACTTCTGCATTATTTGGAGAGCCTGAGTATAATTTCACTTCATCTCCTGGGACAAGTTGAGTTGATCTTTTTGCAACTCCCACCATTCCGTTAGAGATTTGTTCTTCGAAGTAAGTGGTTACTCCATCAATCGTTCTTTTAATTTCTCCATTACGCACGGATTGTACGGTTACACCTGCGTCAGCGTTACCCATGCCTACCCAATATGAATTATCATGTTCCTTATATAACTCAAGGCCGATATTCACGAGTTCAGCATCGGTGAATCCATTGATGGAATGTGATGACTTATAAGCTGCTAGATTTTCAGCTAATTTTTCATCACGGTATTCTTCAGGAGAGAATCCAGGTGGATATTTCTCATCAACTGGACCAATAGTCCTTTTAAGAATTACCCCTGTTCCCGCTCCCGCAGTTCCGGAGATTCCAACGATTAGTAAGTAAGCTAATAATGTTTTGTTCATTCCTAACTCCGCCGAAAATTATATACACGTGTAAATACGTATGCGCTCTAAAGATTCTCTCCGAAATGTGAGAGTTGATGTTTTACTCTCCAAATATGAGAGTTAAATATAAAATAATTGAGTTCTTGCGCTTTTTCTTCTCTAAAAGTTCTTGCAAAAAAAATTTGACAAATTAGAATATAGTTATGGAAAAATTAGGAACAATCATAGGTACAAACCTTACATTTTTAAGAAAAAAAGCCGGGTTAACACAGCTCGAATTCGGTGAAAAATTTAACTATTCTGATAGGACAGTCTCTAAGTGGGAACTTGGAGATATCATCCCATCAGTAGAAGTATTAAAGAGCATTGCGGACTTCTATGGAGTCACTGTAGATTTCATATTAAAAGAACACGCCAGCGATAAAGATTTCTTCTCAATTGTTAAGAAAGTTCCAGATGTTGGTAATAAGATTACTGTTACAGCTTTAATCGTTATTATTCTTTACGCGATTGCGGTTACTATCCATATTGCTTCTATCTTTGATATGCACACCTCAGATATGCATGTTAACTTATGGTGGACTGTTTATATGTGGATGGTACCTGTTTCCGCTCTTATTATTGCTGTTTCTTCAAAAAAGTTATTTAAAAGTAATAAACTAATGTTTATATGGATATCAGTAGCGGTATGGACAATTCTTATCTCTGCCTTTGTAACAGCTTATTTCACAAAAAATAATTTCTATTGGTACTTATTCTTTATTGGAGTACCAGTTCAAATTGCAATCATTTTAATGATGAGACTAAGAAAATAAAAAAGCATCTAGGAGATGCCAATAGTTAAAGATCCGTTATATACGGATCTTTTAATCTTCTTTTTTCTTTCTAAGTAAGAAATATCCACCTATCGCAATAGTGGCAATGCCAACAGTAACCACCACTATGATAGTTGTGTTATTAATTGAGTTATTTAAAATAGCAGGAATTCTAGAAATATTAGAAATTGAGTAATCTCCATTAACATAGTCAATAGTCTTTCCTTGATGTCTAGCCCAAGCTTCTAATCTTTCTCTAGCAGTAGAAATAACATAATCACTACTGGACATAAAGGTGTTTCTACCTTCAACAGTGAGCTCCTCGAAATAACCTTTAGCTATAGTAAATTTAGTTGTGCATTGGTTATTAGTATCCTCATACATAATGTAATTAGCAACATTTTCAGGGGATTGTGTATCCGTACCACCTGACTTTTTATAAATTTCAACAGCGTTTCCAGTAGTAGCGTCACTTGCATAGCAGGAAAAAATAGATGGGTTGTTTGAATAATTTGATCTAATATTAGCCCTATTAGTTGACGCTGTGGCATTTATAGTAGCAATACCATTACTAAAAGTAATGGCAAACGCCCCATTAACGTTATTTGTGCTCTGCGTTCTAAGATAGTTCTTAGAAGCTCCAGCTCCATATAAATAACCATCTCCTGTGTATAACCCAAAAGAATCAGCAGGCGCACCTTGGATATTTGCTGTACTAGTTAATGTTAATTGCTGTGGCACCACATCTCCAGCAGTCCAGGATATTGTATTATTAGATTTTGTAATAGCTACCGATCCTCTGTTATTGTCATTTTGAGTTGTACTAAGTGCAACACTTTGAACACTATCAGCTATAACTATTACATCTCCTATGGATAATGATGAAACGGATGTAACTTTATTCCAAGAAATGGTTGGAACAATGGTTTCATATTCTTTTCTTTGAACTTGCACAGTTAAGTCACAAGTTAAATTGCTATATTCAACAGCACTCTTAAATGTTTTTGAAGTTAAACTTCCACCACTTGCAGCATCCTCATAGTCAAATTGATAATTTTCTAGTTCAAAAGTAAAGCCATCTACATTGTTACCATTATTGTCAGTAACTGTAATATCTGATGAAACAATGGTTTCACCAACATAATAAGTTTTATTTACTGTTGCGGTAATGCTTGAAATAGGAGCATCTGCAACAGTGATATCGTAAGTTGCTGTTTTGCCACTATAAGTGACAGTGACTGTTTTATTTCCGGTTTGAGTTAAATCAGGAGTACTAACTGTGTAACCAGATTCGACAACTTCACTACTGGTATCACTATAATTAGCGGTCACAACTAAACCTGCATAAGTAAAGACGTCGTTTATAGTAAATGATTTCTTTACTGCAGAAGTATTTAAGGTAATGCTAGTTAAGGTTACACTACCGCCAGATTGATAAGAGTAAGTTACTGAAATTGAAGTGAACTTAACTTGCCCATTTGTTGCAGAACCTGAATTGCCTACTGTAAAAGTAGCGGAAGTTCCGCTTAAAGAAACACTATCTTCACTATTAACGTCATTTTCCAAAGAATCTTTTAATTGACCTGTACTAGAAACGTTGTAAGTAAAAGTTACGCTTTCAAGAGTATAATCATCTAGAACGCTTATCACAATAGTTGCGCTTTCTGACTGATAAAAGCGCCATTCACCACTATTACTATAATATTTTCCTGTATTAGATCCGCCAGTACCAACCGATGCGGTTGCAACAGCATCCAACTGTACGGATGTATATTTAGTTGCATTTTCCCAACTATTACTACTAGCGTAGTTCGAAATAGATGTAGATGCTGTGACTTCTATAGAACCACCGCCTCCACCTGTTGTAGGAGTGAATGTTACTGAACCAGCATCTGAATCAGTATAACCACTACCAGCTTTAGCAATAACAGATAAAGTATGTTGAGCACCAGTAGTTAAACCACTGACATCATATGGGGAAGTGGCGGTTACATAACTTCCACTGTCGACTTTAACTTGGTAACTTGTTGCACTAGCAACATTAGGCCAAGATACTTTCTTTGTTGAATTGTTAAAAGTTGGCGTTGGAGTAGCTAATTTAACAGGAACATATTCATTAACTGTCACACTACAAGATTTAGAATATGTTTGTCCGCTTATAGTAATAGAGGCGGTTATAGTAACAGGTGTATTAGACGCTGCAACAGCATTAATTGTGACATTAGAACCGCTAGCAGCTTTAGTTGGACTAACTGTTGCAACAGTGGTATCACTACTTGACCAAGTAATTTCGCCACTATTACTGGAAATAGCATTAATTGTGGTTGATTGGCCTTCTGTTAATGTAACTGAGTTTTTGGAAATTGAAGTGATACCAACTGAAGGTGTTAATTTTCCATTAACAACCTCTCCAGAAGATGTATCTTCCCAGTTAGCGCCTGTAGAAGGATATGTTCCACCCCAAATAAGATCAACCCATGAAGGGTGATCAATAAATGGATTTCTATTATTTTGTTGGCCTTGAACTTTGGTATTTCTACTAATTTCCCAATCTGATACTGGGTCATCGTGGTGCCACTTAAGAAGCATATCTAAATATTTCTGAACAAATCCATTTTTTCCGGAGGCTTTAAAAACTTTAGCCCCGTCACCATTTGTCCAATTTGTTACCTTACCAGCGCCTTCTCCACCGCTCCAATAGCACGCAACAGCATAAAAATATATTCTAGCTAAATCACCTTTTCTATTATCAAATGGTTCAAAAACCGTTCCTGAAACATATTGAGTAGCGGTTGAAGTACCATATCTATTTTCATATGTGTCATCATCCATTTTCCATGATGCACCATTTGCTGTAATGCCATAAGGATAATTGGATCTCACACCATTTATTTTTGCATCACTAGGCAAAACAATAAATAAATCGCATCCTTGTTTAGTTGTTCCATCATTCCACCATGATTTAGGAATTGTGTGTTCTCTATTATAACCATCTCCAGGGTCATTATAACTACTTGCAAAAGCGCTACCAGGAGCATAATTAGTTACATCTGAATAGATATCATATAGTTTAGAGTTTGTTATTTTATCAGTAACAGCATATGCTGCCTTTAATCCATCATAACCAACCCAACTAGGATTTTTAATCTTGCCATTAATGCTAGTTAAAAGCGCTGTGTCAGTGCCACTAACAGTTGAATAATACGTTTCTAAATCAGTTGCAGCCTCTACTTGTTTCGCTTCTTTATTAGGAGCAACAACAAAAGATACCGCTAATGAGGTAGCAAAAATCGTAGCCGCAATTAAGTGTTTGAATTTCATAAGTTCCTTACAAAGGAAGAGAATATATTACTTTATTTTTTTACTAAATATAAGAAATTTTTATTTCTGATGAAAAAAAGCAGACACAATCAGTGATTATGCTGCTATAAATTTAATTATTGTGATTAAAGTGGAAGGCTTTCTTTCACTTCGGTTGGATCATCATCATCACTCCAAACCACTGTCATGCCGTCAATTTTATCAGTAAGCTCACAGTGATTCCATTGAGTGATAATTGGAAGAGCGTTTCTTTTAATAACACGATCAGGAATACTGACTTTTGCTTGAGCGTGATATAAAGAAGATGGTCTACGACCTAAATCGTAATCATAACCATATTCATATAAATATCCATCTTTTTCTTTGAAATAGATGTAACGAGCTTCGTAATATTGGCGAGTGCCATTAAGCTTATCTTCCATTTCATCCATCTTAGCTCTAGCTTCAGCGACTTTCTTGCCTCTAAATAATCCTTTTTTATTTTCTTCAATTGATTGAACACAATATTCTTGTAGATCTTCTCTTTCAACAGGAAGAGGATATCCAAATTTTTCACGAATTAAATATTCAAACATTAAGATTTCCCAATCTTCGCTAGAAGAAGCTTGTCTTTCTTCAAGTTCTTTAACTTCTTTTTGTTCTGATTCATCTTCAAAGCGGCGGACTAAATATACTTCGCCTCTACATCCTCTATAAAATTCAGTGGTTGGGCTATTATTGCCTATTCTTTTTTTGGATGAAAAATATTTAATCCAATTTCCAATTCTACCAACCGCATTATAGACCATCATACCTGGATCTTTAAATCTTACTTCCCAGCCATGACCAGCGTATAACGCACGAACTTCACCGACTCCTTGAGAGCCATCAACGGTAAACATTACCGGTGTTTTTTCTTCAACCATTTTTTATCTCCTCGTATTCGATGCAAACATTTTATAAGTTTTACTGATGTAATCAAAGAAAAAAATGTAATGGAGTCCACTACATCTTTTAACTTATTTAAATATTATTGAGGACTGCTTTATTGTGCAATTTAACCTAACTATTATTTATATTCAATCGTATTTACAAGAGATTCATCGATATGACCATTAGGGTTGGTTCTAATAAAGTTAGGGAAGTCATATGTATAAGAGACGAGGGTTTCTAAATCACTGGTATGAGATGGATTAGTGAGTTCCACCCCATTTAGGTAGAGTTTTTTAGAAGCGCTATATAATTCAGAACCTTTATATAGATATACCTGCATATATCTCGCTCTTTCTGATAAGTCTGAGAGGATATACTTATATCCATCACTAGCGTCTATGGTTCCCATTGCTTTATGGAAAGAAATCATGATGGCTTCTTGTCCATATTCTTTTTGAGCTTCTTCTTCATTGTCATAGACAACAATATGTCCGTGAGAAGTTGGATACATATATGATGTGTAATGGAAATATTCTTCTCCTTGAGGAGCGTATCTCACATATGCGATAGCGGTCACTCCACCATCTTTACATGACGAAAGAGAAAATATTAACGGTAAGAAAAATAAACCTATTAACTTTTTCATACACTTATCACCTCTATTATTATTTCAATATTGTTATTCTAATAAATCAAGAACATTTCTATTGGTGAGATTAATATATAGAGGAAATTCATTAATGAATATTTTTGTTTCTTTATTATTGACTGAGGCATATTTATTTGAAATAATAATTACTGTAACCGGTACGTGTGGCTTAATAGGTCCATCGGTTATTTTTTATTTGTCTTTTTAAACGAGGTAGAATACACAGGGTTTCTTTTGCCAATTTCATGTATCAATTTTAAATCAGATTCATCTATCTTAAGATCTGTCATTTCGTGCGCCCATATATCCCTCCGTTTGCACAAAAAAGGTCTATTCTTGACATAAGAGTTAGCCACATTATCAGCAAGAGGCCTGTTTAACTTGGTGATATGTTTTATTCCTCTATCTTTTTTAGGAATATCACCAGGTTTATCACTATCAAATTTAAGAACTAAATATTCGTTCTTTTCGTCATCTTTAGAAACGACATAGCAAGGATGACCGGTTTTGCTTCCGTCATGAACAAAATAAAACTTGCCGACTTCAATAATTTTGATTGGATTAGGGTTTGAGCTTTTAGTCATATATGACCTCCAAAAAATGTGAAAAAGACAGGAAAGCCCCATAATCCAAATCTCATTCCCCATGTCCTATCTTTTGATAATATTTTAATAAAAGCATAGTTGCTTCTCAATATAATATTGAAGAAATAAATTATTGGTAATTTAATGATACTCACAACCGGTATGTGTGGCTGAATAGGTCAAACGGTTGTAGAAAAAAACCGGTACGTGTGGCTTAATAGGCCCGTCGGTTATTTTTTTATTATTATAAGGATATATAAATAGAAAAAGACCTTAGGATGGTTAATCTAAGTTCTTTAAACTAAGACAATTTTACCTTAGTTAATCTAGCGGGGTCACTATAGTAAATAAGCGTATCTATTTCTACTTCTTCTCCAATTAAATATTTGAAAGCAGTGATACTTGCTAAAGAGGAGATTAATCCCACCATCGGACCAATAACTCCTTCTTTTGGTGAAGAGATGATGTCTTTAGACACTAAATCTTTGAGTGATTTGTTTTTGAATAGGCAACATTGCCCTTTATATCCATCAACTCCAATATGAAGAAATGGGATATGTTTTTTGTTTGCTTCTTCAGAAATGATTAGTTTAGTTTCCCAATTGTCTACTGCGTCAATCACTAAATCGAAGTCACTAATTAAAGAAGAAACATTATTTGAATTAACTTTTTTACTGATTGAGGTGATATTAACTTCACTATTGCGGTTCATTATTTCTCTTTTGACAATATCAACTTTATTTTCACCGACATCATCTTCTTTTAATAAGATTTGACGATTGAGATTAGAAAGCTCAACTTTATCAAAATCCACCAGAGTTAAATTAACCACCCCATTAGTGGCTAAATATGTTGCGACGTGTTGGCCAACTCCACCGACTCCAATTATTAAAACTCTCTTATTTTTTAGCAAGAGAAGTTTTTCTTCTGTGATATCTTTTAATTCCAATAGACGCGAATATCTTTCCATCATCCACCACCTCTAACATAGATGAGTTCAATTTCATCTTTGTCGTTAAGTATATGGGACTTAAACAAATCACGTTTAATAAAGACTCCATTAACAGAGATTACAAGCCAAGGAACTGCTTCAATATCTTTCATATCTAAAAGATCTTGAATAGTTATCCCTTCTTGATATTCGTTAGAAAGAGTTCCATCAACTTTTAAAAACATGCTTTTATTATATAACAAAAACCCCGAAATCGGGGTTCATTGTTTTTGTTTTTTTAAATTATAATTCTTTTTCTAATTCGCTGATTTTCTTGTTATTAAACAAATCATAAATCGCGGAAAAGATTGCGTAGAGCGCGTGTTTTGTATCTAAACAGTAATACGCGGTTCTTTCAACATTTAATGTTTCTTCATCAATAACGCCATCGCTATTCACGTCATAATATAAACGTTCCGGAATGTGATCGGTTAATCTGACGAAATCATCTCTACTTAAGCCCTGTGTAATCTTTAATCCTCGACAAACACAGATATAGTTTGCTTCGATGTCTTTACTAGAAGAAGCGTAGATAAAGATGCTACTTTCTCTTCCTTCTAAATCAAGGGTTTGATAAACAGAACAAGATTTAAAACCATCATTTTTTCTAATTTCTGGTTTCTTTTCAAGCTCCCATCCTGGGTATCTTTTTCTGACCTCCTTGAAGATTTTCACCAAATTAAGTGGTTTGCACTTTAAAGTTGAATAATCTGCCATAAAAATTCATATCTCCTCATATTTAATTTCATTTTATCAAAGAATTGATGATTTAGACAATATTATATAGATGTGGACAAAATAAAACCCCTTTCATGAGGGGTAATATTAGTCAAGCAGGACAGCTTTATATTAAGGAAGCGACTATACGTTAGAGGCCATCTATTAGCTTCCACCTGCATCACTGGCCACCATATGGCTACGGTGCGTCGTGGTCGTCAGCTGGATTTCCACCTTTGACATTTATATTGTATGGGAACAAAACTTAGTTATCAATTATTATTTTTTATTAAATAAATAGTAACGATAGATTCCTTCTTTCCCTTTCCGACCTCTGTAACAATTTTGAGATATTTGATTCTCTCTTTTTGTTTACCTCTTCTTCCAATATATGTTCGGAATTTGTTTCCACTTCTATCTGATTTTAAAGAATTCTCGTTTAATAAAATGGTTGGGATTTCATTAATGTCTTTTATGGTGAGGTGATGATTTTTATTAGCAATATGCTCAAAAATTGTCTCATGCCTCTTATTTTTATCAAAATAGACTTCAGTCCCACTGAATGTTTTTAATGGTACTTGAAGCTGTTTTAAGGCTGATACAATGTTTTGGTCGAATTCTTTGTTCTTAGTTTTGGATGACATAATAGTGAAAAAATAAAAAAATGGGAAAATCCCAAACTACAATCATCCCAAACCTCAAATTTATTATTACATTTATGCTATAAATGCTCAATAAAAAATCAAAAAACCCCTTTCTTTGACACCATTTTGTCTAGAAAAAGGGGTACTATTTATTGTGGTGGCCTAGGACGGGATTGAACCGCCGACACGAGGATTTTCAGTCCTCTGCTCTACCAACTGAGCTACCAGGCCAAGGCTCCTCTTTATAAAAAAGAGTGGCGGACCAGACGGGAATCGAACCCGCGATCTTCTCCGTGACAGGGAGACATGTTAACCGCTACACCACTGGTCCTTTTTGCCTATATATTATTACAAGAAGTAGAAATCTTATCAAGTTATTTCTTAAAAATTTTCTTAAAATGACATTTCTTAAATAATATATATAAATATATTAGATATATAAGGATTAAAGCATTTGCGCAATGATATTAAGTAAAGAGCACATAAAGGAAGACATCACACTTAATTTTGTGTTTTCTTTAGTTAAAATTTCTCCGTGATCAAAACAATCAAGTAAATCATCATATGCATCATCCACGGCTTTTGAGTTCATAAAGATCGCACCACATTCAAAGTGATGAACTAAAGAACGATAGTCCATATTAATCGTTCCAACAAAAGCAATCTTTTTATCTACGACAATCATTTTTGCATGGTTAAAACCTTCATTATATCGATAGACTTTAATTCCCGCTTTAACTAAATCGTTAACGTATCTTAAAGCCATCTTATAGACTGCCTTTTTATCTGGAATACCTGGAAGAAGGATGCGGATATCCACTCCACGATATCCTGCTCTTAATATCGCTGATTTTAAATTGTCAGTAGGAATGAAATACGGAGTAGAGATATAAATCGATTCTTTCGCGCTTTCAATCATGTTGATGAAAGTCGCTTCTCCTACTTCATTTCCATAAAATGGAGATGGACCATCTCCAAAAGGGGCGACAATTGAATTTTCTGGATATCTTTCATATTGGTAGCCAAGATATTTATCGTAATCAGAACTTTTGTTTCTGGAAAGGTCATAAGTCGCTAAAAATAGATAAATGAGATTATCAATTGCTGGACCTTGAATTTCAATCATTGAATCTTTCCAATAACCGAACCTAACAATATCGTTAGCGTATTCATCGGCAAGATTCATTCCGCCAGTATAGGCGATATGATGATCAATAATTGCAATCTTTCGGTGATCACGGTTATTAAAGATACCGGAAAGAAGAGGAATAAAAGGATTAAAACGGAAGCATTTAATTCCTTCTTTTTTTAGGATTTTTGGATAATAGCTATGCAAAAGACCAGCGCAGCCAATATCATCATAAATAATACGGACTTCCACCCCTTCTTTAGCCTTATCGACTAAGATTTGATGAATTTCATTCCACTCTTTTCCTCGATCAATAATGAAAAACTCTAAGAAAATAAATTCTTTGGCTTTCTTTAATTCTTCTTTAAAACGTGGAAAGAATTCTTCTCCGGAAGAATAATATCTGACCTTATTTCCACTACTAGGGGTGTATCTCATCGAATGAGAAAGATATTCAAAAGGAGAAGAATAGGTGGTTTCTTTCTCTTTAATTAACTTCAAAGTTTCTGGATCGGTATCAAAATGTTTCTTTTGTTCGTTACTAATTTCTTTAGTGATTTTACGATATTTACTTTTTAAGCCATGATTAGCAAAAAAAGCGTAAATTAGCACTCCTAATATCGGTAAAAGAAGAACAGTAATTATCCAAGGAGTTTTTAATTCAGTTGGCCCTTTGCGGTTGACCACCATTAGGAAAACAATAACGTGAACTAAAGCGAGTTCAATTGAGAAAAATGGCCAATAGTTGAGTAAAAATACTACTCCGGTCATAATTGCCCCGATTTCAATCAAAATTAAAAGAAGCATTAATGACATTCTAGAAAAAATTTTCTTAAAAATTTTAATAAATATCATACTTATTTCTTTATTTTGTAAACTCTAGTTTCAAATGGTTGAAGCTTCTCTTTATGATTTTCAAAATTTGAAATCACAATATCTTCATCCTTTAATTGATTTAAAAGAGAACATTTAATCTCCTTTTTTGAGAAAGAGGAGATGACAATTATTCTATATTGTTCATCTTCTCTAACATAAGCAAAAATATTTGGGTTATGCTCTTTAAGCATACGATAACTTCCATTAATAATGGTGTCGTTATCTTTTCTAAAATCAATTAATTTCTTGTAGAAATAATATAGAGAGTCTTTATCTTCTAAACTATGTTTAACATTCACGATATCTTTATCAGGATTGACTCTTATCCAAGGTTTAACATTTGAGAATCCTCCATAAGTGGAATTATCCCAAATCATTGGAGTTCTCGCGTTATCTCTAGAGACTTCTAAAATCACATTTCTAATTCTTTTTCCAATAAATGGAATCTTTTTAGAAATTCTAAAGATGTTTTTAGATTCAACATCTTCAGTTTCATCAATATTTTTAAAGTGAGCGTTTCTCATTCCAATTTCTTGACCTTGATAAATAAATGGGGTGCCTTGAAGAAGGAAATAAGAAACCGCTAAAGATTTGGAGGAATTAATATCTTCTTCAACTGTACCAAATCGACCGACACTTCTCCTTTGATCATGATTTTCAATAAATAAAGAATTCCAGCCGTGTCCAACTAGATTAATCTGTTGTTCATTTAATCTCTTTTTAAAGCAATTGAGTTTAAATTTTCTATAGAAATATTTCACTCCTAAGTAGTTGTCGCTATTGGTGTGGGAGAAATTAAAGATCATATCGAGTTCTTCTCTAGCAGGATCAGTTAAATCAATATTATCTTGTTTACTAGCTAACACTGTTTCTCCAACAGTCATACAGTCGTATTGAGAAAAGACATCACGATATAATTCATGAAGATATTCGTGTAATCTAGGTCCATTAATATAAGCGTCTTTTCCAGTTAACGCCAATAGAGGAAATCTCGATTTAAAGTCTTGTTTTTTGGAGATGAGATTAATGACGTCGCATCTAAAACCATCGACTCCTAAATCTAGCCAAAACTTTAATAAGTTTTTGACTTCTTCTCTAACCTTAGGGTTTTCCCAATTTAAGTCAGGCTGTTCCTTAGTGAACAAGTGGAGATAATATTCATCACTTTCCCGGATACGTGTCCAGGCTCCTTCGCCAAAAAAACCTTGCCAATTGTTAGGTGGCTTCTTACCGTTTTTCTTTCCTTTACGGATGATGTAATAATCTCGATAAGGAGAAGATTTATCTTTAATAGCTTCTTTAAACCATTGATGTTGATCAGAAGTATGATTAACCACTAAATCCATAATGAGACGAATGCCTCTTTTATGCATTTCGCTGAGCATCTTCTTAAAATCATCCATATTCCCAAAAGGAGGATAGATGTCTAAATAATTTGAGATGTCATATCCATTATCTTTTTGAGGGGAATCATATATTGGAGATAACCAGACACAGTTAATTCCAAGATCTTTAAGATAATCGAGTTTACAGATGATTCCTTTTATATCTCCTAATCCATCATTATTGGTATCTAAAAAAGATCTAGGATAGATTTGATATATGACAGCTTTTTTATACCAGTTAGTGTGAATATTATTCATCTTTTTCTTTGATTACATATAACCTACTACCAAAGTCACGAAGCACTCTAACTTTATCGTTAGTTCCGCTTGCGGACCATTCAGGAGTAAGCTTAATTCCTTTATTATTTAAAACACTGCCATAGACTTCATATTTATCTATTTCACTAGGCATAGTGATGAATTTAGAAGCGATATCAACGATCTTTCCTTTTGGATTAACGTGAATTGGCATCACCATATTTACTAGTCCACCATATTCTTTAATGTTATGAGGGACTAAAACATTTTCAAATGTGTAGATTTTGTTTTCATCTAAATTTTTGGTGTGCACGATACTTTCTTTAGGAGTAAGAGTTTGTAAAGAAGCGAATTCACCAATGATGGCTCTACTTTTATCTTTACTACTCACTTGATACATAATGTGTCCATTTGTGGTTTCGATTTCATAGAAATCTCCAAATTGGAAAAGATCTCGATTATTTTTATAAACTTCAATTAATTTCTTACATTGTGCTTTTTCAAATTTATTAAGTTCTTTAAATGAGAGTTCATATCCAAGAACTCCAAAAGAAGCGACATGATATCTACTGTCAATACAGATATCTCTAAGAGCTTGATGATTAATTGAACAAGAGACATGGTTAGATAAGGTTGATGGAGGATATCCATATAAATAGCCATGTTGAATATTGAGTCTTTCATGAGCGTCAGTATCATCACTTGCCCAGATTTGAGGTGAATAACAAAGTATTCCTAAATCAAAGCGATTACCTCCACTAGCGCAGCCTTCAATTAAGACATCAGGATGAGCTTCGGTAATCTCTTTTAATACACGATAAAAGCCTAAAATGTAACGGTGATAAAATTCTCCTACATATTCATGATTTGGTAAATCAGACATATGTCGATTCATATCCCATTTTAAATAAGAAATATTCGCATCTTTTAAGATGTGATTAATGTTTTCAATTATGTAATCTTGAACTTCTTTTTTGGTTAAATCTAAGAGTAATTGGTTACGAGATAAACTTGGTTTAATGATTGTGGAAGAGATCGCCCAATCAGGATGAATTTTATATAAATCACTTTCAGGATTAATTGATTCTGGTTCAACCCATAAACCAAATTTCATATCGAGTTTATTGATGCGTTTGGCTAAACCCTTTAATCCGTGTGGCAATTTCTTTTTATTGACCCAATAATCTCCTAGGCCATGACTATCATCATTTCTAGAGGAAAACCATCCATCATCTAAGACGAATAATTCCGCTCCAAATTCTTTTGCTCTTTTAGCGATATTAATAACTTTTGCTTCAGTAAACTTGAAATAAGTTGCTTCCCAGTTATTAATGACTACAGGCCGAAGAGCCTCCTTCCACCTACTAGCGATAATATGTTCGTTCACAAATTTGAACATGTTACTTCTCGCTCCGTTATAACCATTAGGAGAAAAAGTAAAGACCGCATAAGGTGATTTAAATATTTCGTTTTCTTTTAATTTATAATCAAAGCAGAATGGATTAATTCCTAATTGGACTCTCATTTGTCCATATGAATTAAGTTCTACTTCAGAGATGTGATTACCACTATAGACAAGATTAAAGAGATATACATCTCCATAATCTAAAGAAGCATTCTTATTTTGAATTAAGAAAAGTGGATTGCATTTATGAGAAGAGAATCCAGTTCTTGATTCATGAATGTATCGACCAACCACTAGTGGTTGATTGACTTCATTCATCTCACTAGCCCACCCTCCAACAAAGTTTTTAAGTTCATAAGAAGAATTGACTATATCTAATTGCATACTTAAAGCTTTTAAAACATGAAGATCTTCTTTGTTATCATTTTTAATGACGATATTTCTCGCAATAACGTTACTAGATTCAAAGATGAGATAATGTAACTCGATAGAAACATTATTTTCTTTATCTAATAAAGAGATTACTAATTCTTCATCTCCATCATGAGGAGCAGCGAGTTCTTCTTCTTTTTTAGGAGACTTATTAATTTCATAACTTTGGTAAGAGAAGTCAAAAGTGTATCCAGCTTTTTCATTTCTTAACAAAATTGGAGTGCTTTTATAATCTCCTTTATGTGGGAAAGAGAATTCCAAAAGAGTGTAGTCCATGCTTAAATTAGGATCTACATCTTGTTTATATATGACAGAGGTACCTTTAGAGACACTGATTTTTTGTTTAATTGATTCGATATCAAAATCTTTGATTTCGATTCTTTTACCAAAATAGTCATGTAGTAATAATCCGGTTTTATCAACGTGAAAAATATAGGATAAATCTTTGGTGTTTAAAATAAACACTTCGCCATTAGAAATTGTCATAGTTTATATCTCCAGGAATTATTATATAATAATTACGAGGTTATTAAAACAAATGAAAACATCATTAAATTATTCTTGGAAATTTGTTCCAAATTTTGATAGAAGCTATCTGACAAAATTACCAAACGAAGCAGTTGAAATTGATATCCCACACTCCTCAAAAGAAGTGCCTTATAACTATTTTAAAGAGAGTGATTATCAAGGTGTCTTTACTTATGAAAAAACATTTAAGATTAATGAAATTAATAAAAACAGAAGATATTTCATCCGCTTTGAAGGAATTATGGTCAAAGCAAAGATCTATTTTAATGATGTTGATTTAGGAGAACATATCTCTACTTATTTACCTTTTGAAATCGAAATAAGCGAATATATTAAAAATAGTAACCGTCTTATAGTAGTCGTTGACTCTCACGAAGATGAAAATATTCCACCTTTTGGATTTGCTTTAGATTACATCACCTTCGGAGGAATATATCGAGAAGTCTATTTAATTGATGAACCTAAATCATATTTAAGAAATATCTATCCTCATGGAGACTCAAAAGGACATTTGAAAATTCAATATGACAAAATTGGTGAAGAAGAGTTAGAGATTTCTCATGAATTATATCTTAAAGATCAGCTCGTAAAATCTTTTAAAGAAGATGAATTACAAATAGAAAGTCCACTACTTTGGTCAATAAAAGAAGCAAATCTATATACATTAAAAACAAAAATTGTATGTGATAAAGAAATAGAAACATATCTCACTAGATTTGGATTTAGAGATATTAAGTTTACGAATCACGGCTTCTATTTAAATGATGAGAAGATTAAACTTGTTGGTTTAAATAGACATCAAGGTTATCCAATTATTGGCTACGCTGCTAGTAAGAGTTTGCAAGAAGACGACGCCAATATCTTAAAAAGAATTGGGGTTAACGTCGTAAGAACTTCTCACTATCCACAAAGCGAACACTTCTTATCAAGATGTGATGAAATTGGTTTATTGGTGATTAATGAAATTCCTGGTTGGCAACATATTGGAAAAAGTGAAGCTTGGAGAAATAACTGCTTAGAAAACACTAAGAAGATGGTTTTAAAAGAAAGAAGCCATCCATCTTTAATTGCTCATGGAGTAAGAATTGATGAAAGTGTGGATGATCATGATTTATATTCCAAAACTAACGAAATCGCTCATAAATTAGATCCATTTAGACCAACAATTGGAGTTAGAAACTTCACTAGTAGTGAATTATTAGAAGATATATACGGCTATAACGACTTCTCTTGTGATTCATTAAAGATTGGATTAATCGATCCTAAAAAAGTAAAAACTAATGGTAGACCACTTTTAGTTACTGAATATATGGGACATATGGATCCAGTAAAACCAACTAGCGATGAGCAAAAGAGAATTGAAGTCGCTTTACGACATGCGAAAGTTATTGATGATAACTATAAACATGAAAATGCCTGTGGGGCGATTGGATGGTGCTTTGTTGATTATCATAGCCATACCGATTTTGGAAGCGGAGATAAAATCTGCCCTCATGGAGTGATGGATTTATATCGTAATCCAAAATACACTTCTTATATTTATGCTTCTCAACAAGAAAATATGCCATTTCTTGAGGTTTTAAGCAATTTAAAACCAGGAGATGTCCCTGAAGCAATCTTCTCTGATATCTATGTCGCCACTAACTGTGATTATGTCGAATTATATAAAAATGATGAATTAGTGAATCGCTTTTATCCAGTTAATGACAAATTCAAATATTTAAAACATCCTCCTATTTTAATTGATGATATTGTTGGTTTTACCTTTAAAGAAGATAAATTCCCTATAAGATCACATTTAAAAATCGCGAAGATGTTCTCTTATGCAGCAATGCATGGATTTAATCATCTTCCTCTTAAAAATAAACTATATCTCGGATATATGATGATGAGATATAAGATTAGCTATACTGAATTAGTCGGATATTGGAATAAATATGTAGGTGCCTGGGGAGGAAAGGCTAAAACCTATAAATTTAAAGGATACATTAACGACAGAGTCGTTAGTGAACTCTCTATTGGACCAAGCGATTCCTTTGATTTATTAGTGAACACCAATAAAGAAGAATTAGTTAACGAAGATACTTATGATACTTTAATTATTAGAGTAAAGCACGTTGATAGCCACTATCGCTTAATGCAATATTCTGATCGCATTATTGATATTAAAGTCGAGGGACCTCTTGAGTTAATCGGTAAACCACAACAAGTCTTATTAGGTGGCCAATTATCAATTTATGTCAAAAGCAAAAATGAAAAAGGAACTGGAAAAGTTGTGATTAAAATGGATGACATTACTAAAGAAATCACAGTTCCAGTTAAGTAATTTATTTAATTAAATCTTTAATTACTTCACTAGCGATGATTAATCCCATCGTTGGTGGGACAAAAGAAGTTGAGCCAGGAGTGGCTCTTCTTTTTTCGTCTTTAATATCAACTTTAATTGGTTCTTCTTTAGAAAACACCACTTTTAAAGATGGAATATTTCTTTTTCTTAATTCATGACGAAGAATTTTGGCTAATGGATCAACACTGGTTTTATAAATATCACTAACTTCTAATTTAGTTGGATCGATTTTATTGCCTGCTCCTAAAGCAGAAATAATTGGAATATTAAGAGAATTTGCTTTAACTACTAAGCTAATTTTTGCAGACATATTATCCGCACAGTCAATAATGTAATCATATTGAGATAAATCGAATTCATCTTCGTTATTAGGAAGATAGAATTTCTTAATCGCTTTCACTTTAATAATAGGGTTAACATCTTTTAGATGTTCTTTCATTACATCAACCTTATATTTACCAATAGAGGAATATGAGGCTACAAATTGACGATTGATATTAGTCACTTCCACTTTATCAAAATCAACAATATCAATTTGACCAACACCACTTCTAGCAAGAGAATCAACGCAGTGCCCACCTACTCCTCCAACGCCAAAAACAATAACTTTGGAATGATAAAGTAAATCCATCTTTTCTTTTCCAAATATTGCTTCGGTTCTCCTGAATTGCTCCTTCTTTTTATAGTCATTCTTTTTCTTTTCTTCTAATAATTCATCAACTCTTTGAACACCAAAAAAGTCGTTAGCGTCTAAAGAATATTGACGTAAAAGTAAGAGAATCTTTTCATAAGACATCTCTGAATGTCCTTTTTCAATATTTGTGATTACGGATTTATGAGAGTAACCTAAAGATTCCGCTAACTCTTGTTGAGTTATGTTTTTATCTTTTCTGAGTCTTTTAATTCTTGGGCCAATTGTTTCTTTAGACATAAATATTCTATTCCTAAATAAAAGTGATAAAATAATGAACATAAGAGTTCTCACAAGCAGTTGGGTTATCTAGCTAGGGAGGCTCTTTTATTTTTAAAAGAATGTGTTATAATATAGCCACAAGAACGGAGCCTTGCAGACACTTAGTTGGTGCTAGTCGTTAAGGGCTCTTTTCATTTGAATAGCAAAGCTATCAAAGCTAATAGGAGACAAATCAAGCCAATCCTTAGAAGTTTTAACACTTCTTTGAGAAAGCCTCTCATTGTAATCACCTCGCTTTCTGTGCCAGATTGCAAGGTCTCCGCTCCGAGTTTTACTGACTTTTCTTTGTCAAAAAATATGTTATAATGTAACCAAGAACGGAGCCTCTCAGACTACTTAATGGTTACTAAGTCAGAGACTTCTTTTTTTATCAAATTAGGAGGCCTAAAAGACAAACAAGAAGGCAAATGAGAGTGATTTTAAAAAGCTTCAATAGCTCTTTCGAATCTTCTTTCATAGCAGGTTACCTCCTTTCTATATTTCTATAGTCTAAGAGGTATTCCGTTCTGAGTTTTATAGACTTTGCTTTGTCTTAATTATTATAAAATAAAGTTGTTTGTTAGACAACTAAGATTTAAAAGAAAAGAAGGCTTAGCCTTCTAATTTCGATTATTTTGATTCCGCTTTTTTATCTGCTTCTTCAAACATTTTAAGAAGATCATCAACAGCGAGCTTTTTCTTTTCTTCTCCTTTAACATCTAAAATGATGTGTCCAAGATGGAACATAATGAGTCGATCTCCATAAGTAAGAGCATCTTTCATGTTATGAGTAACCATTAATGTTGTCATTTGATTCTCACGAACAATCTTATCAGTTAACTCTAGGACTTTCTTCGCGGTTTTTGGATCTAACGCTGCAGTGTGTTCATCGAGAAGAAGAATTTGTTTAGTTAAGTCAAATTTATTACGAATCGTTTCTTCAAATTCGTTTTTATATCTTTGTTTCTCTTCTTTTGATGAGGCAGTTTTTAATTTTTCATCTAAAACAAGTTTCTTTTCATCATAGAATGAATCAAATTCTTTTCTTGCTTCTTCTTCAGGTAAACCTGAGAAAAGAATATAATCACGTCTCATCATTTTAATCGTTGGCTTATTTCTCATCGTCGCCATTAATAGAGTTAATGCTTGTCTTTGTCCACCAGACATCACTCCAACTTTTTGATTGAGACGATCTTCTAAGCCGAGATCAAATCTTTTCAATTCTTCGATGAAGAATTTCTTATCTTTTTCTTTAAAGCCCCATTTGATTGGAGAGTGATTTCTTCCTCTAAGAAAAGCGACTTCCATATTTTCAAGAACCGACATATCACCAGCGGTTCCTTTCATTGGATCTTGGAAGACACGACCAAAATAGGCCGCTCGTTTATATTCAGGAATTTTAGTAATATCTCTTCCATTAAGAAGAATTTTTCCGCTATCAGGGATAAGAGAACCAGCCACAATATTTAAAGTTGTTGATTTACCACTACCATTTCCACCGATGATTGTGACAAATTCACCTGGTTCAATTTGAAGATTAATATGATCAAGAGCAGTTCTTTCATCTTCTTTATTTCCGCTGATATTAAATGTTTTAGTAACATTAACTAACTCAAGCATATTGTTTACTCTCCTTCTTCTTTTTCGCATTACTTATCAATAATTTGATAAGTGGAATTGATAAAGCAATTGCGATTAAGATTGCGTATAAGAGATTTTTAAGTTGAGTTGGGAAGCCAAGTTCAATCGCCACTGTAATGATTATAAAATAAACAATTGCACCTAAGCCGATTGAAATGAGGCGATTTTTGAAACTTCTTTTTCCAAATATTGATTCACCAATTAAAATAGAAGCTAAACCTACCACTAAGAAGCCTGATGAAACTTTGATATCGCAACTTCTTAAATCTTGACAAAACATTGCTCCTGATAGACCAATTAAAGCATTAGAAACTACTAAGGCAATGATTGAGGCACGTTTTGTGTTAATTCCTTGAGCTCGACCCATTTCTTCATTCATTCCAGTTGCTCTAATCGCCATCCCATATTCTGTTCCGAAGAAGAAATAGATGACGATGAAAACAAGAACAACAATACCGAGCATTATTCCAGTTTTAATTAAAGGGCGGTACATTGGATCTCCATAATAGAAAACCGAATATATTGTGTAGTCACTAGAAGAAAGAGTGACGTTGTTGGTGAAAATTGAACCATTCTTAGTCATTCCTAAAATTAACATCGCTATAGAAGCGGTTAAAGTCATAGTAATAATTCCACTTAAAAGTTTTGGAATTCTAAGTTTGGTATAAAAAACAGAAGTTAAATATCCACATAAGGCTCCACCGATAGTAGCAACTAAAGTTGCTAAAAATGGATCGACTTGTAATCTAATTAAAGCGATAGCGAAAGAGCCTCCGATTAAGAAACTTCCTTCAGCGGTCAAATCAGCAAAATCAAGTAAACGATATGTAATGAAAATGCCAAGTGCTAATAAGCAACAAGGAAGACCGCTAGTTAAAATATTTAAAATAACACTAATAATGTAAGGCATAATTATTCTTGATTGATATCAATAAATCCATCTGGTAATAATGAAGTATCGAGATTAACTCCTGAATCCGCTAAATTATCTGAACTATAGACCTTGTTCCATTCGCTTTGATCTAAAGATTTATAGGCATCAATATTTTCAGTTAAAGCTTCACCACTTAAGATTTGAGCAGCCATTTCGCCAGCTTTTTTTCCTAATACTTGGTAAGAGACACTATAAGTGATGTGTCCACCACTAAGCATACCTTCTTCACCAACAATGCATAATGTATTTGTGTTATGTAGTGCTGCTTTAATAGTAGGCATGTGGTCCGCGATATTATTATCAGTTGGAATATAAATAACATCTGAACGATTAATTAAATTAGTGGCCACCATTGATAAGTCATCTGAACCATCACAAGTTGCAATTGAAATATTAGAAGCAGATAAACCTTGTCTAAGAGCTTCAGCTTGAGCACGATTAGCTTGAACTTCAGAATTAATTTCACTGGAAGTATATAAAATTCCTAATCTAACAGAAGCAAGATTATCTCCAAAAATTGAAGATATTAAACCGATTTGACTTTCTACAGGATTATCATCACTTGTTCCAGTAACACTACCATCATGATTTTGCATCGCTCTCATTAAACTGGCGGAGACAGGATCAGTGACTGCGGTGAATAATAGAGGCTGTTTTTTACCAGCTTCATCTCTAGCGTTTTTTAACGCTGAAGCTGAAGGAGTTGCAACCCCAAATAATAAATCGCTTTTAGTGACTAAAGATTTTGCTTGTGTTGTTTGAGTAGAAGGGTCTCCATTAGAAACTTCATAAGTAAAATGAAGTGTCTTTTCAGAGAGAAGAGGACTACTACTTAAAGCGGTTTGAAAAGCTTCTTTAGCAGAATCTAAAGCTGGGAAATGGGCAATTTGTAAAATTCCTATTTCGTATGTGTCCTTATTATAATCTACGACCGCATGATCAATAGGTTGACTTGGACGACAACTAACAACTGATAATAACGCGACAAGCGGTAAGAAGAGTGACTTTTTCATTTTGTGTACCTCCCTAAATAAAAAGTCTAGTTATTCACCAGACAATAATATTTCTTTTCTTTTTATTACTGT
>DEJH01000030.1 GCA_002353275.1 Caryophanales bacterium UBA2753
GTCTTCCCACATTTCCTACATCGATATCTTCTGACTCTTATTTCTACTTTAATGTTTCTATGTTTAATTATTGAGTTGTTGATTCTAACAGTGTAATAATCCTTTATTTCAATTTTGGTTGAACCACATTCTGGACAAAATCCACGAATATCTTCTAATTCAACATAAATAATGGATTCGTCCCCATCATAAACTGTATCTAGTGTTTTAATTTTTGTTCCTGGTATTCCAAGTAATGGTAAAATGTCTTTGGCTTCAAACATAAAAAGCCTCCCTTCTGAATTTGTGTAGACAACATAATTCTAAGGGATTTTCTTTTTATCTATATGTCATGTTTAAAAACTGTAACTTTTAATGGGGACCTCCAAAAAACTACTCCCCATAGGATGTTACAGAACCTTAAGAAATAGGCACCTATCGCGATTATCGCGAGGGTGCTTTTTCTATATTTCAAATAGTTCTTTATAAATAAAGAGGATTTAGAATATAATATCCGTAATGCCCGAGTGGTGAAATTGGTAGACGCAATGGACTCAAAATCCATCGGTTAACAGCCATGTCGGTTCGAGTCCGACCCCGGGCACCATAATCTCAAATTATCTTCCTGATTTAATCGGGATTTATTTATAAAAAGGAGAACACATATGTCTAAAGCAGATCAAATCTTTGTGGAGAATATGAAAGACATTCTTGAGAATGGTTTTTCAGATGAGCATTTAAAAGTTCGCCCTCATTGGGAGGATGGTACTCCTGCTCATACGATTAAGAAGTTCTGCATCGTTAATAGATACAACCTTCAAGAAGAGCTTCCAATCCTTACTATCAGAAGAACTGCTTTCAAATCTTGCTTAGATGAACTCCTTTGGATTTGGCAAAAGAAGAGCAATAACATCCATGATTTAAAAAGTCATATCTGGGATTCTTGGGCGGATGAAAACGGTTCAATTGGAAAAGCTTATGGCTATCAACTCGCTAAAAAATCAATTTATCCAGAAGGGGAATTTGATCAAGTTGATCGCGTTCTTTATGATTTAAAACATAATCCTCAATCAAGAAGAATTATGACTAATATCTATAACTTTGAAGATTTACATGAAATGAATTTATATCCATGTGCCTACTCGATGACTTTTAATGTCAGTGGTGACACACTTAATGGTATCTTAAATCAAAGAAGTAATGATATGTTAACCGCCAATAACTGGAACGTATTACAGTATTCATTATTATTAATAATGTTTGCCCAAGTTAGTGGGCTTAAAGCAGGCACTTTAGTGCACGTCATCGCTGACGCTCATATATATGACCGCCATATTGATTTAGTAAAAGAAGTTATAACTAAACCTCAACATAAAGCTCCTAAACTTTGGGTTGATCCATCAATTAAAAATTTCTATGATTTCACTGTCGATTCTTTTAAATTAATCGATTATGAATATGAACCATTAGATAAAAAGATTCCTGTCGCTATTTAAGATGATTATTTCAATATTAAGTGCAGATAACAAATGGGGAATAGGAAAAAGAAATGGTCTTCTTTTTTCTTTACCTATTGATATGAAGTTTTTTAGAACAACGACAAGTGGTCATGTTGTCGCTATGGGAGAAAATACCTTATTATCTTTCCCTAATAGTAAGCCACTAAAAAATCGTACTCATATCGTTTTAAGTGCCGATCCTACTCATAATTATGAAGGAGTGATTAATGTTCATTCTTTTGAAGAATTCTTAAAGACGATAAAAGAATATTCCTTAAAAGAAGATGTCTATATCATCGGAGGAGCTTCTATTTATAATCAAATGATTCCATATGTTGATATGGTGTTACTCACTAAAGTAGATGAAGATGGAAAAGCTGAAGTATTTTTCCATAATCTTGATGAAGATAATAATTTTAAATGTGTTGAAAGTGGTGAACCTTTAATCGATAATGGTCACACGATCCGTTTTACAAAATATATCAATAGTAATAAGGTCGATATATAATTAAAAAGTTGCCGACTTAGCTCAACCTGGTAGAGCAACTGAATCGTAATCAGTAGGTTGCAGGTTCAATTCCTGTAGTCGGCACCAAATGATGTTTCTTATAGGCTCTTATAAGGGCCTTATTTTTTTATTTATAAAGACATTTATTTCATGCATACGCGCGTAAATTCTTATTTTTTCTTTAAAAAAGTACTTGTCAATTATCTTTATATATAGATATAATAGTGGAGCGCTTTAAAAGAGGCGTATCCAGCGAAATGGGTATTTAGCTCAGCTGGGAGAGCATCTGTTTGACGTACAGAAGGTCGGCGGTTCGATCCCGTCAGTACCCACCAAATTACTTATAACTCAAATGAGTTATATATACGGCACATAACATTCAGGTTTATGTGTTTTTTTGTTCTTAGATATTTTATAATGTTTTCACTGCATACGTAGTTCAATGGTAGAACGTTAGCTTCCCAAGCTGAATACGCGGGTTCGATTCCCGTCGTGTGCTCCAAACTTGAGAAAATTAAAAATGACAGATTACATTTCTGCCATTTTTTATATATCGTCTTTTTTGTAGTTTTCGAATGACTGTGAGCTACCCCAGATAACTGATAAGTGCTAATAAAATAATTTGTAAGAAACAAATAATTATGAAATAATATAAGTGTCAAGAGAATTATGGCAATTATTTCTCACAGGTAGTAAATGTATACCGATTAAATAATGCTCTTGATTGCTTATTAAGACCTCACAGGTAGTGCCTTAATTAGAAGCCGTTTAACGGCTTTTTATTTTTATGGAGGTGTTGTATGTCGTTTTTAATGGATTTTACTGAATTGCCACAAAGCAATCTTTTATATGGCGGCAATGCTGGTTTAAAGCGTGGCGTTATTTGGAATGGCTCACACTGGCTCATTAAATTTCCACAAGAAACATCTACGTTTGATAAAGTTGATATATCTTTTACCACCTCACCATTAAGCGAGTATGTTGGTAGTCACATATTTGAAATACTTGGATACAATGTGCATAAAACATCATTAGGAATTTTTAATAATGAAAAGATTAATCGAAAACAATTGGTGGTAGCCTGTCAAGATTTTACTAACAATGGTCGTTTAAAATTAATTGATTACGAAGCTATAAAAAATAATTATAGCGATGAACTTCAAATTAAATTATCCGAATTGAGGATGTCTTTGCCTGAATATAAATCAAAAGGCATTTCTTCTCATACCGTTCCAATAGAAGAAATAATTCTCCAATTTAAGGAAAATAGTATTTTTATTAACAATCCAGAATCGCAAAAATTGTTTTGGGAAGTTTTAATAATTGATTGCTTAATTAACAACAATGACCGAAACAAAAATAACTGGGGATTTTTATATGACCATTCTTTAAATACCTACTGCCCAGCACCCATATATGATAATGGTGCCTCATTTGTTTCAAAACATAGTGATGAAAAACTTTTGAAACTTTTATCCAATCAATCAGCATTAGAAAATTCCGCTTTAAACGGAATGTGCTATTACACAGTTAATAATGAATTATTAAATTTTAGAAACTTCTTTAGAAAATTAAAAGAAAACCATCTTGATGAGCAACTTAAGGCAGCGCTACAATCTGTTGTTTCTAAGATAACAACTAAATGGGCTGATATTAAATCTTTTATTAATGATTTACCTTGTGAGGAAAACGGAATAAGAATTATTAGTGATATTCAAAAACAATTTTTCATTAAAACAATGGAAATAAGATTTGAAAAATTGATTAAGGCTCTATAGCTGTAGTGGGTTTTAATTAATTCAGAATATGTGCGCTGGCAGTTAACACTAACTGCCTTTTTATTTATAAAAAGATGATGTTTTATATTTCGCAAAATTAAAAATTGATGAAAAATGCGAAACAGGATATAATATGATCGAGGTAAGAAAATGAAACTAATTAAGCGCCCATTTTATTTAGAAAATTTACTTAATGTTAAGGATGTTCCTGACATTAAAATCATTACTGGTGTCAGAAGAAGTGGTAAGTCAAAACTTTTAGATGCTTTTTATGATTATTTAATTAATGATAAGCAAGAGAAAAACGTAATAAGAATAAAATTAAATCTTAAAAAATTCGAATCTTTATTAGACCCAGATAAATTATATGAATTTGTTGATAATGAATATGTAGATGGTGTAACTAATTATTTGATTATTGATGAAATTCAACAGTGCGTTGGTTTTGAAAGAATAATTAATAGTTTATATGAAGAAGAAAGATTTGACATTTATCTTTCAGGCTCGAATGCTTTTATGCTTTCTAGTGATCTAGCAACTTTATTTGGAGGCAGATATTTTGATTTAAAAATGTTTCCGTTTTCTTTTAAAGAATTCAATATTTACTACAATAACGTTAACCCCATTGATTCATTTGATGAATATGTGACTAGAGGTGGTATGGCGGGTTCATACCTCTACAAAAATCAAAATGATGCATATGAATATATAAATGGAATCTATAAAAAAACAATATCTAAAGATATAGTAAAGAGATTCAAAGTTGAAAATGAGCCACTACTCACTATGATTGCTGATTTTTTGATGGACAATGTAGGAAATAAAACATCTATTAGAAACATAGCTAATTCTTTGACTTCCAATTCATATAAGGTAAATGATAAAACTGTAGGTTCTTATGTTGATTATCTTTGCAAATCATTTCTTTTTTATCCGTTTACTAGATATGACATTAAAGGTAATAAGTATTTAGAATCAGATAAAAAATATTATCTAGTTGACTTATCATTTAGATTTGCTAACATCGGCACCAAAAACATGGATTATGGAAGACTATATGAAAATCTTGTAGCAATTGAACTTTTAAGAAGAGGATATGAAGCGTACGTTGGCGTGCTTTATGAAAAAGAAATAGATTTTGTCGCAATTAAAAATGGCTATAAATATTACATTCAAGTTAGTGACGATATATCTAGACCAGAGACATTTGAAAGGGAAGTAAAGCCTTTGCTATCAATTAAAGATGCCTATCCAAAGATTTTAATTGCTCGAACAAAACATCCAGAGAGCCAATATGAAGGTGTTCGAATAATTGATATTGGGGAATGGTTAAATAATAACATTTAGTACAAAATTGTCATTTGACCAGTTCAATAAAAACATACAATAGAAAACCTAATTGCATACTTTTTAAAAATATGCAATTAAAGGAAAAAAAGTTCGCTAATTAATCATTCGACTCGTTCAACAAACACAATAGACTTAATACTGGCAGTTAACACTAACTGCCTTTTTTGTTAAAAAGAAGTTCTTTTATATTTCCAGATATATCCAAAAGCAGTCTGATATTTACCAGTTAAACATTGACTGATACCTCGATTATTCACATTTTTTCCTAAATTAATCGTGGCTTCTCTAATTGAAGGGTAAGTTTTGATATAGTTTCCATCTAAATCATATTGGATAATAGGTTTAGTTTTATTATCAATTTCTCTTCCTTTTTTAAGATTATATTTACTAATCTCATTATCGGATAAATATCTGAATTTGGTTTTACCAAGATAAGGATATTTTTTATTTAATAAATCGCGTAAAGAATGAGAATCAATATTATTATCTTTTGCTGCTTTATTAATTGATGGATATATCTTATCAATCTCATTAGATTCATTTAGTCTCGCTACTGGTTTAATGGTTAATATTTTCTTTTCAATTACTACTGGATCAATTCTATTAGGAACTTCATTAACCAGATATCTTTTCCACTGCAAGTTCTTAACTACTTTAATATCCCCTCTTATACATCGATCAATTGTACGTTTAAATAAGTTCCTACTCCTACTAGCGATAACAGCAGAAGGATAGGTTTTCACAAATTCTCCACTAAGAGTATAGCAAGCGACAATTGTATTAGAGTTTCTTCCCATATATCACTCAATATAACCCTCACACTTGCGTCGCTTTTAGGCGCTACACAGGGATTTTTTGCATGCTAAAAATCATCTCTTTTCTCTTGACAACATAAGGGGTGCATTTTCAAAAAGTCTCACTATTTTGATAGTGGGTTTGTATAACAAAATGAAGAAAATACGAGATAGTTTATTTACTTAAGTAAATAAGTTAGCACTCTAACCCTTGAAGTGCTTGCTTCTTCTTCTTCTTCTTCTTATAATGAAGAACATAAGAGGTGACTCCCCAAAGGGAGAGACGCTAATGGTCAAGGCGTCTTAGCTTAATAAAGGATTCACCTCTTTACATTAGACGACGAGTCAAACAAAGAATCAACGTGCACATGACTCTTAAATTTCTCTCCGAGTCTAGTCAGCGTAGCTATCATTGATCCAGTTGAAAGGAAAAACAATCGGTAGCGAACTGGCAAAATCTTTTTGTCGATTACTCATTAATCTGGCTGATGTTGGATGCCTTTTGGATTAATGAACAAATTGACTTTACATCAATAGGTTTATTCATACTCACTTGGCTAAATAATCAAAACGGCCTTGGAGACTAATTGAAAGGAGAGAAAATATGAATAAATTATTAACTAAGATTGCCACCTCATTCGTTGGTATTGCGATGGCGATCGGAGTGGGTGTTGCTGTTGGAAGCAATAGGGAAGCCACTAGCGTTGAGGCCGCGACTAGTACATTAACTATTCAAACTAGTGATTTCACAACTGCAAGTTATGCAGACAACAATAAAGAACACACGACAGGCACTATTAAATGGGTCAGTAATCAGGTTATGCAAAGTAGCAATGTGATGCAATGGCAAAAGAATAAGGGCTATATTTACAACAAGACTGATCTTGGTACCATTAAAAGCGTCACCGTTAATAGTTCCGCTGGCACGTTCACAACTTATTATGGCACTTCAGAACATCCTACTTCTGGAACGACTGTTGGAGGCGGATACTTTACTGTCAAAGTTGGCAATGCTACTGGTAAAACTACCAGCATTGTAGTAACTTATGAATCCGGCTCGTCTGATACAACAACCGCTTTGAGTGTTATTCCAAACACTTGGACTGGGTATGATAGTCAAACAATTAATGTAAGCAACTATACTGTATCTTGCACGTCAACCAAATCACCAGGTTATGAGTTTCAAGGAATTGGTTCTGGGGCAGGCGATAACTTTGTTGCTAGAGTTGCCGATTTCTCAAGCGGGCATCCAACAACGTCTGATACACGCTTGCAGTGGAAAGCAAAATATCCAACTACAGCAGGTGGCTCTACATATCTTTATGCATATGTTTCATTAACCGTTACTGCTGATAGTGTTCAATCTGTTGCTATTAGTGGTTCAATGACCAAAACCACATATAACCAAGGTGATGCTTGGAATCCCGCAGGTTTCACAGTAAAGGCATACTATGCCTCTGCTCCTAGCACGCCTGTAGATGTTACCAATAATGCTGGTTTGACCTGGACTTATAGCCCAGCAACAACCGCTTCTACATCTACAACAAGCGTCACTTGTACAGCCTCTTTCGGAGGAAAATCTGCTACAAGTAGCGCCCAATCTGTCACTGTTAATGAAAAACAAAATCTTGGTGGTTTAACAGAAGGAAGATTTTTCCTTATTGTTGGAGGCCACGTTTTAAAGGCAAGCACATTTGCTGCAAAAGGCGCTGATACCTATACAACCGATGATGATAGCGTTGATGGTTTATCAGAATCTGATGCTTGGTACTTTGCACCTACTGGTACTGACGACACATGGACTATTAGAGTTAGTGATGCGAACAACGCAAACTATTTATATGCCACAAACACTAACAATGGTTTAGTTTCTGGCGGAACATCAGATTCTTGGACTGTCGAAGAAGGCACTGGTGATACTTACACCGGCAAGTTGTTAATGAAGGATACGACAAATAGCCGTTATATTTCATATACTACTTCTTCTGATTCTTATATTCGTGTCTACACAAATACAAATAATGGTAATTGTGCGGTTTCTTTTGTTCCTTATGAAGAACCAGTTACCTTAGATTCTTTGACCATAAGTGGAGCAACTGCAACATTTACTGCTGGAGATTACTTCTCTTTAGGAAGCCCAACAATCACTGCAACATATTCAACAGGTGATGAGCCAATCGCTGCTAATGATAGTGGTCTTTCGTTCAAATTAGGTGGAAACACAATTACAACTTCCACAAGTTTAACAAGTTCCGATAATGGCAAATCACTCGTTGTTAGATACACAGATAGTGAGAATAGATATGTCGATGCAACCGGTTATACATTAACCATTAATCCAAAACCTGTTCAATCAGTCACTTTGGATAAGACATCAGTTACAATCACCAAAGGCGGAACCGTTCAATTAGCTGCAACCGTTAGTGATGAATACGCTATTCAAACAGTTAAATGGACAACAAGTAATTCATCAATTGCCACATTAAGTGCTGCTACAAGTACTTCTGGTGATGCAATTACAGTTAATGGTTCATCTTCAAATGCCGGTAGTGCAACAATCACTGCTTATGTCGATGAAAATGGTAATGGATCTTTAGATAGTGGTGAAAAGAGTGCGACATGCGCAATCACTGTTTCTGGCGATCCAGTCCTCAATATGTTAGACGACGAAGAAAACGTCATTTCCGGTGAATCATTACATGCATTCACAACTGATTCAAACATTCATTTACATGTTGATGCTGAAAACTTCGTAGGTGCAATCACATATACTTGGTCTTCTTCAAACACTAACGCAATCGCGGTTGTTGAGGAAGCTGACGAAATGTGTGAATTTGATGTTGTTGGTGCTGGAACAAACGTTAGACTTTCATGTCACGCTGTTGGTGCAACTTCTGGAAACTTAACAACTTATGTTGATTATACAGTCACAGAACCACAAGTTGATGAAGTCACATGGTCTGCTCCTGCTACATTAAGCGTTTACGACAACGCTTCATTAACTGCAGCAAATATCACATCTTGGAGTCCTGCTTATCATAAAGATAACGGTGAATCCGGATCAATCTCTTCTGGATATACTGTTAAACTAGGTGGAACAACCATTTCATTATCTCACCCATGGGATGTTGAAGATGATGGCGAAGAATTATGGATTGAATATGGCGGAATCGCATCTAGTCATGTTACAGTTCTAGTTACCGAACACTTAAATACAATTAATTATTCGCAATGGCAATTAGCTACATCAGTATCTGCTGGTGACGTAATAGTTATTGGTAATGCCGCAAAAGGTGAAGTTATGACTGGAACATGTCCTGCAAATGGTACGTTAGGTGTTGCAACTGCAACAATTAGTGAAGGTGTAATTACTGATTTACCATCTGACGCTGTTAAATTTACAGTTGGTGGTACTTCTGGTGCATATACCTTAGTTGATGATAGTGGGAAATACTTAAGTGTTTCCACGACATCAAAAACATCCTTGTATTTGCAAGATGATTCTGCAACAACCGCCATTACTTTCTCAGATAATGATGCCGTATTCGGTGATTCTAGTGGTTATAGAATTGTTCTTAATTCTTCCGCAACACCTCATAGATTCTCAACGTATAATTCAAACTTAAGTGCATCTATGGTGTTGCCACAAATTTATAAGTCATCTACAAGCAACATTGCTGATACAAATGTAAATGCTCAAAGAGCATTAATTAGTTTTGCTAAGACATTCAATACCACAATGGCTTGCGATGATGGTGGATCTACAGAAAACATTGCATCTAAATGGTCAACACTTTCTGCTGCGTTTACGAATGCATTGGATGCATTAGGAGAAGATGATAAGGTTGTCTTTAAGAGAATGGTTGCAAATGCTTCATCTATTGAAGGTGGGGATAGTTTGCAAGATATGTTAGCGAGATATGATTACATTGTTGCAAAATATAAACTTTCTAATGACTTCTTGCACACCGACGCAGATAGACCAGTTGTTCCTCAAAGAGGTACAATTATGCCGCTCATTGGTGTAAATCTCAATAATAGTAGTGTTGCAATTATTGTTATCATTTCACTAATTTCAATAGCAGCAATTGGTGGTTACTTCTTCTTACGTAAACGTAAAGAGGACTAATTAATCTATAACAATTTGGAACCCTTAGGGAACTAGGGGTTCCTTCTTGCTATATGTGCTCTTAATAGAAGAACATATGTAGGAAGAAATATATATTTATATATAGAACCTTATTCATATATATACGCGTATAATGTTACTCTTATATTTCTTTAAAACATGATAGAATGTAATTAGAATACATAGACCTATACTTACTAATTAACATTTATGAGGGTTTGCTATGAAGAAATATAGTTTGATTTTTGGGCTACTATTTGTTGTGCCTCTTTTAACTGGTTGCTTTTCTACCGGTAACTCTAATAAAGGAGATACTCCTTCAGGAGGAGATGTCACTCCTACTGGACCAGAAGAACATGTTCACACTTTTAGTGATGAATGGGAATATGACGAAACGTATCACTGGCATGAATCCACTTGTGGTCATGATGTCGTAAGCGAAAAAGAAAGACATCATTTAGTAATGGTTGACTCTAAAATGCCTTCAGAAACCGAAGAAGGATATGATCTCTATAGATGTAATACATGTGATTATTCCTATACTAAAACAATTGACAAATTAGAACATTTCCATATCGAAAATAAAAGAACAAAGGAAGAAGTACCTCCTACTTGTACTAAAAGCGGATATAGTATTGTTGAAACTTATTGTGAAACCTGTGGAGAAATTCTTGGCACTCGTAGAGTGGAATTAGAGCCTCTCGGCCATAATATTATTCAAGTTCCTGCTAGCCCTGCTGATTGTTCTCATCCAGGACATAACGCTTATGAATATTGCACAAGATGTGACTATACAACCTATCAAGAACTTCCACCAACCGGTCATGAAGAAGGAGATAGAGTTCGCGTTAATGAAGTTGCTGCAACATGCACTGAAGAAGGAAGCTATGATGAAAATGTGTACTGTAAACATTGTATGAATTTAATCACTATAGAGCATCATACAATTCCAGCGTTAGGGCATGACTTAGTGCATCACGAAGAAAGTGATTCAACTTGTACTACGCATGGTCATAACGCCTATGACTCATGTACAAGATGTGACTATACAACTATCGTAGAAAAAGATTTATTACCACATCATATTTGGTTGAGAACTGATATGCAGTCTTATCCAAGTGGAAGAACCGCTGGTAAATATCGTTATTATTGGAGATGTTATGACTGCAACCAACCAGTAAGAAGCGGTAAAGATAAAGCAACTGGCAGTTCATTACATTTAAAATTTGCTGGTACTGAATATTATCACGATATTAATTTGATTGTTGGAGACAACATATCTGATATTTTCACTAATACATCTGAATATGAAACAGAATGGTTAGTGCAATATGATACTGTTTTAGAAATTAATGAGAATAATGATGTTATTGCTAAAACAGCAGGTGTTTCTATGCTTTGGGCGTATACTCAAGGATATGAAATAGCCTCAGTTAGGATTCATGTTTCAGAAGATCAATTAAAACTCAAATTACCTCAAAGTGATTTCTATCCAGGAGATAATTTCAAGATGGATTTTGAAGTCTATACTAGAAAAAATAGAAGTCTACTCTCATGGTCTTCTTCTAATGAAGAAATTGCTACCGTTGATAGTGAAGGTAATGTCACTGTTAATGGAATAGGAGAAGTATCAATTACTGCGACATGTTCACAATATAATTTAGAGGATACAATCACATTTACTTCTAAAAAACATTTTGCTGTTTTAAAACGAAGCGAAGTTGAAATTGGAAGAGAAGAATCTGATAACATCTTTGAAAGAGTTAGTAGAATCTCAATCATCTCTTGGACAAGTAGTGATCCTAATATCGCTACCGCTAATGGAAATATGTTAAGTACCGGTGATAGATATGGTACTGCCACATTAACCGCTAGTAGTGAATATCTAGATGAAGATATTGTTCTAACTGTTCACGTAGTGAAAGTCAGTGCTACTTTATCTAAAACTAATTATTCAAACTATATTGATGTCACAGTTAATTTATATAGAGTTTCTGTTTCTTTTGGCTATGATTGGCAAGCAAAAGCAACGATTGAATATAAAGGTTTATGGAAACCGATTTCTTCTATAATAATCACAATTGAATGTCCTTATTGGAATCAAACTATACAAGGCACTAGTAATCCTGTACACCTTACTATTCCTGTGGGCAGTAAAGAAAGTGATCAACTCTATGTAATCCCTTGCTCTTATAACACTAATGTTTGGGGCGATGAAATTGAACCAAGTGTTACAATTACAAAAGTGTCTGGCACTGTTGAAAAATAACAATTAACGATAAATAAACTTTCTTACCCCATTATTTAACAAATGACCCTTTGGGTCTTTTTGTTTAAAAATATTCGTGATAGAGTATTTGCTGCTATGACTAAAGAAGCAATCCACCTATCAGATCATTTCACATATAAGAAAATTATCAAATTTACATTAGGCACTATCTTAATGATGATTTTTTCTTCAATCTATTGGATTGTTGACGGTTTCTTTATTTCTAACTATATCGGTACTAGTGCTTTTGCTGGAGTTAATTTAATTTTCCCAGTCATTATGGCGGTTGCGTGTATTGGTTTTATGTTTGGAGCAGGAGGAGCTGCTTTAGTTAGTAAAAAACTTGGTGAGAAAAAAGAGGAAGAAGCCAATAAAACATTCTCTTTAATCACATGCTTCACTTTAATCACTGGCTTAATATTTTCTCTTGTCTTCTTTTTCTTAGTGAGACCAATCGCTCAAGGGTTTGCTTCTATTAATACAGTTAATGCGACCGAAGAGATGATTGATAATGCGGTGAGATATGGAAGAATCATGATTGGTGGGGTTTCTTTATATATAATGCAGTCTTTCTTCCATTCATTTTTTGCAGTTAATGAAAGAAATGATTTAGGGTTTTTATTCACTTTCGCTAGTGGAGTTATCAATATGCTTCTTGACTATATCTTAATTGGAGTAGTGGGAATGCAAATTGAAGGAGCGGCTATTGCTTCTTTATGTGGTATGTCAATAAGCGCAATCGGTCCATCTTTATATTTTTATTTATCAAAGAAATCACTCATTCATTTATGCAAACCACATTTCTCTATCAGCGATATTACAAAATCATTAACCAATGGTTTTTCTGAATTCGTTTCTAATGTATCAGGTTCCGTTATCTCGATTGTTTTTAACGTTCAATTAATCAAATATATCGGAGAAAGTGGAGTGGCCGCTTATGGAGTAATCGGTTATGTCTGCTTTGTCTTTTTTGCGATCTTTATTGGTTATTCTGTCGCTATTACTCCAGTGATTGGATATAACTATGGAGCAAAAAATGGAAAAGAATTATCCAATATCTTAAGAAAGAGCTTTGTAATAATAGAAATAGTGGGTATCGTGATGCTCGCTTTAGCGATTGGATTTGCTAGACCAATTGCCGAAATCTTTACTGCTGGAAATAGTGAGTTACAAGATTTAAGTGTCCACGCGATGATTATTTTCTCTTTCTGTTATTTATTTACTGGATATTCAATGTTTGGTTCCTCATTCTTTACTGCGCTTAATAATGGTTTAATCAGTGCGATAATTTCTTTCTGCCGAACTTTAGTGTTCCAACTTATCGCAGTATTTGTTCTTCCTTTAATTTTTGGAATTGATGGAATATGGGCTTCAATTGTCGTAGCAGAAGTCTTATCAATGGTGATGACAATTATCTTTATGATCATTTATCAAAAGAGATATGGATATTCTCTTGATCCATTCAGGATTAAAGAAAGAAGAGAAAAAATGACATCTAGTGATGTCTAGATAGTGAAGCTCGTGTATAATTTTTAGCATGAAACAAATAGTTAGAAGAATTACTGGAGATGGAATGTTATTAGCGATATATATCGTTCTTTCAGTAATCACTGTTAAAATCACTCCTAATCTACAAATTACTTTTACTGGTATCGCGATTATTATGGCGATTGTTCTTTATGGTTGGACGGATGGAATATTGATTGCTTTGCTTGGTTCTTTTGTTTCTCAACTTAGAAGTGCATATGGATTAACTATTACCACTCCAATATGGATGATTCCTCCAATTTTAAGAGCGGTGGTCTTTGGACTTTTTTATCATATATATCTAAAGAAAGGTATTCTTCTTCAAGATAAGAAAATCTTGTTCTTTGTTTACGTGGCTATTGCAGGATTAGTTACTACTATTGCTAATACAGGAGCGATATATTTAGATGCCTATATCTTCCAATATCCAGTCGCTTTAGCTTTAGTGGAATCAATCTTTAGATTTATTTCTTCAATCGCCTCAAGTTTAGTAATCGCTGGTTTATCTTTACCAATCATCTACGCTTTAAAAAGTGCAGGATTGCTTCATGAAAGAATTAGTGTTAGCAAAAATGAATCCAAACAAAATGGATAAGACTGTGCTTTGTTATTTATTCAAAGGAGAAGAAGTTCTCCTTCTTTTTCGTAATAAGAAGAAAAATGATATTAATGAAGGGAAATGGATAGGAATAGGAGGACATATTGAAAAAGGTGAATCTCCTAATGAAACACTAATTAGAGAAGTTAAAGAAGAAACAAATTTAAACATTCTTTCTTATGAATATCGAGGGAAACTATATTTCATTAACGGAGAATATAAAGAAGTAATATATTTATATACTTCCTCTAATTATTCTGGAGAAATCAAAGAATGTGATGAAGGAACCTTAAAATATTTTCCTATAAATGAAATCTTTAATCTCCCGATGTGGGAAGGAGATAAAATATTTCTTAAATATTTACTAACCAACACCCCATATTTTGAATTAGAATTAATCTATAAAGGTCCTACTCTTCTTTCAGTTGAAAGAATTAAATAAAATGAAAAAGAAATTAATAATCTTTGATATGGATGGAACAATCTATTTAGGTAAAAACCTAATCGATGGTGCTTTAGAATGTTTTTCTTATTTAAATAAAAACAACATCGATTATGTCTTTTTCACTAATAATTCATCTCATGATTTAGAGTTTTACTATAACAAAATTAAAAGTTTTGGGATTAAATGTGACTTAAAGAAGAATTTCTATTCATCAACTGAAGTAACTATCGCTCATTTAAAAAATAAAAATATCAAAGATATCTACGTGATTGGAAATAAATCACTTAAAGCCAAATTTGAAAAACATTTCAATCTAATTAAAGAATATAAAAAAGATTTATATCCAGAAGCAGTTGTGTGTGGCTTTTCCACTGAACTTGTCTATCAAGAATTAAAAGACGCTTCTTTATATTTACAAACTCGTGATATTGATTTTATCGCCACTAATGGGGATTACCGCTGTCCAATTGAAGATGGGCTATATATCCCTGATTGTGGTGGAATGATTGAGTGGCTCCGTTTATGCACCAATAAAAAAGCAACAGTGATGGGAAAACCTAATCCTGAAATCATCGATTATTTGGCTTCTACATTTAACGTAAAAAAAGAAGAAGTACTAGTAATTGGAGATCGCTTATATACTGATATATTAGTAGGAATTAACGCCAAAGTTGATACGGTCTGTGTTCTTTCTGGAGAATCCTCTTTAGAAGACGTAAAGAAATATGAATATCAACCAACTTATATTCTTGATTCCATCAAATCCTTACCAGATTTGTTGAAATAAATATTTTATTTAGGAGATTTAACAATGACTTCTCAAACTAATAGTGCGCCATTAAAACTCAATATGAAGCGCACAATGTTAATTGGGTTTGCCTTTTTTGGCATTTTGCTTTTATGGCAAGTCTATGACTCATGGTGCCCAACTCTTTTAACGGAACTATTTGCAAAATCAATGTTCCCAGATCCAGTAAATGGATACGCTGCTCTTAGAGCGATTAATACCGCTGAAGCAATTAAAGAATGTAATGCTATGACTGAAAAAGTCCAATACATTGTCGGTGTTATGATGGCGATTGATAATTTGGCTGCCTTAATCTTATTACCAATATTTGGAAAACTTTCTGATAAAACACATACCAAATACGGTAAGAGAATGCCTTATATCATGATTGGTACATTAATCTGCGCGATCGCTTTCCCATTTATTCCTGTTATCTTCCATTTTGCTGGAAGCATTCCTGGAGTGATTATTATGATGGGCATTGTTGTCTTATTTGCAATGATGTACCGTAACCCTGCAGTGGCTTTAATGCCTGATATCACTCCAAAACCTTTACGTAGTAAAGCTAATGGAATTATTAATATTATGGGTTATATTGGTGGCTTATTTGCAGTATTAGTTGGCATGGTATTCGCGTTAAGCGATTATTTAGGTACAACTTTAGATAAAGATACTGGTTTATATAAAGCCTATAACTGGGCGCATAATAACCCATGGGTAATTATTGCTCCATTTTTAGTGGCCTCAATCTTAATGGTGATTTCTGCAGTTGTCTTATTTATCAAAATTAAAGAAAACAAAGTTGCGGAAGAAGTTAAAGATGAAATGGCTAGAGGCGAACTCGAAGCTGAAGTAGTCGATAAAGTTGAAGAAGATAAGCCAATGACAAAAGCCAATAAGACAATGCTTATTTTGATCTTATTAGCAGAATTCTTCTGGTTTATGGCTGATAATGGCATTAACACCTTTATGGGTAACTATGCTGTTTACTATTTAGGTGTCTCCACTCGTAGTAGTATGGTCAATACTATCGTCTTTGGTGTTGGTAGTGTAGCAGGTTTTGCTTTAGGTGGTATCATCGCTTCGAAAATTGGTAGGAAATCCACTCTTTTAGGTGGTTTACTTCTTACCTTATTCTCTTACGCTTTATGGGCAATTCTTACTTTTGTTCCTGGAGCGGTCACTAAAGGACAATTCCCAATCTGGATATTTGTCTTATTCTTATTAAGAGGATTTGGTATGTCATTAGTTCACGTTAATTCATTCCCAATGGTCGTAGAATTATGTCCAAATAGTAAGATTGGTCAATTTACTGGATATTATTACGCTAGTAGTATGGCGGCTCAAACCATTACCCCAGTCTTATTAGGTTTACTCTTATATTTACCAAGTTTTGGTTGGGAATATTTACCTCTTTACGCTGCAGCCTGTATTTTAGTTTCTGCTATTGTCTTCTTCTTTGTGAAGAATGTTAAGAGTAAGAAAACTAAATTCGCTAAAGGATTGGAGGCTATCGGAGAAAGCGATGACTAAAAAGAAAGTAATTTCTAAAATAAATCCTCTTTTCCTTAATGGAATTGCTCATCGAGGACTCCATAATAAAGAATATACAGAAAATGGAATGAAAGCCTTTTCAAATGCGATTAATCATGGAGTGGCTTTTGAATATGATATTCATCTCACTAAAGATAATGAACTAGTGGTCTGTCACGATGAATCGCTTAAAAGAACAACTGGAAAAGAAGGAATAATCGAAGATTTAACTCTAAAAGAAATCAAAGAGAATTATCGACTTCTTGATGGAGGAGAAATCCCAACATTACAAGAAGTGATTAATTTAAATAAGAATCAAGTTCCGATGGTGATTGAGCTTAAAGTATTTCGTAAGAATTACAAACCTTTAGCGAAGCGTTTCAAAGAATTTCTTCCTCAATTAAATAAAAGAGATACATTAATTATTTCTTTTGATCCAAGAAGCCTATGGCCACTTAAAGGAAAAGGATTTATTAGACAGCTTTTAGTGGCTAAAAGTGATGAATATACCTACCCATTTAAATGCACTGTTGAATCAGTGGATTTAGATCAAAAACTCTTTGATGAAAAGAGAGTGAAAAGATATTCTAAACGTCACTTTATTAACGCTTGGACGATAGAAAATGAAGAACAATTAAAAGCCGTTCTTCCATATGTTGACACAGTGACTTTCCAATATATGGAACCTGAAAAAGTTAAAGAATTATTAAAATAATAAGGAAGACTCATTTTTGATGAGTTTTCTTTTAATATCATCAAATATGAATGATTGTTCATTTTTATGTTGAAAATATGAATAACTGTTCATATAATATATGCGGAAGGATGGAATTCTTGATGTATATTAACGATAAAGTAATTAACAAAATGGAAGAGACATTAAAAGTGGCAGGAGATGGAACTAGACTAAAGATTCTTTTCTGCTTATTAGATGAATTCGACCAAAATCAAAAAGAAAATGGTCCTCATTTTGTCGAGAAATGCGTTAATGATATCGCTTTACAAGTTGGCTCATCTCAATCACTTGTCTCTCATCAATTAAAAGTACTTAAAGATAGTGGTTTTGTTAAGGCTAATAAAGTTGGCACGAAGATTTTCTATTCTTTGAAAGATGAACACGTTCAACAAATCATGAAGATTACTTATGAACATGTATTAGAGGATAACGACAATGAATAAGAAAACATATTGCATTACTGGTTTTGATTGCGCTCACTGCGCGATGAAAACCGAAAAACATTTAAATAAGCACCCAGGAATTAAAAGTGCAGTTATCGATTTTGCTAAAGATCGCCTTTTTATCGAATATGAAGATAAAGAGATGTCCACTAAAGAGCTTCTTAAAGTAGTTGCAGAAGTGGAAACTGATCCAATTGAAATCACTGATTTATCACAAAAGAAACAATATAAGATTTTTACTAAAGATTTCTGGTTTACATTAACGAGAGTCATTATTGGAGTAGCAATCATTCTTGTTTGCTCTCTTGCTTTAGAAAAACCTGAATATTTCTATTGGCAACTTGGTATATATGCATTTGGTATTGTTTTATTAACTTATGATGTTACTTACAAAGTGATCAAGCATATTATTCATAAAGAAAATCCAATCGATGAGTCTTTATTAATTACTTTATGTGTATTAGGAGCTTTTGCAGTTGCGATAATCGCTAAAGAAACGCATTTCTTTATGGAAGCTTTAATGGTGGTTACTTTATATCAAATTGGTAAAATCATTGAAGGAATTGCTACTAATAAATCTAAAGAAGCTGTTGCTAAAGCGGTCAATTTAAGAATTGAATCAGCCTCTAAACTTGAAAACGGTCAAATTAAAGAAGTTAGTCCTGAAGAACTTAATGTTGGAGACATAATTGTTGTCTCTACTGGTAAATATATTCCTGTTGATGCAGTTTTAGTTAGTGGAGAAGGACAAGTTGATACTTCTAGTTTAACTGGAGAATTTGTTCCAATAACCGCTAAAGAAGATATGGAATTATATTCTGGTTATTTAGTTAAAGAAGGAACTTTAACTTTAAAAGCAATTAGAAATTATTCTAATTCCGCGGTCAGTCGAATCATTGAATTAATCTCTAATTCAGGTAGTAAGAAATCAAAAGCCGATGAATTTGTTTCCAAATTTGCGAGATGGTATACCCCTATTGTCTTTATTATTTCTATTTTAACCGCAGTGATTGGAGGAGCTATCTCTTCTTTATGGAAAGAATGGGTTATTTTAGGACTTAAGATGATGGTAGTGGCTTGCCCATGCGCGATTGTTATTTCTGTTCCACTTGCCTATTTTGCTGCTTTAGGTTTAGCGAGTAAAAACGGTATCGTGGTTAAAGGTACTAACTATCTTGATAAATTAAATGAAATTAAGAAAATCGTTACTGATAAAACTGGTACATTAACTAAAGGAAGTTTTGAAGTCACTAAGATTAATCCTATTGGTATTAGTAAAGATGAATTCTTAGATATCCTTTCTTCAGTTGAAAGCTTATCAAAACATCCAATTGCCCAAGCAATCGTCAAAGTTAAAAAGAGTAATGTTTTAAGCGAGAACTTTGAAGAAATGGCGGGTTTAGGTGTATCTGCTACTTATAAAGATAAAGAAGTAATCGCTGGTAACGCAAAACTATTAGAGTTCTATGATATTAAATTTGAAGAAGTTAACGATTATGGAGTGGTGGTATATCTCGCTATTGATGGAAATTACGCTGGTTATTTAGTGGTCTCTGATGAAATCAAAGAAGAAAGTAAACAAATGATCTCTTATTTAAATAAAGAGAAAATTGATACCATTCTTTTAACTGGTGATAAAGACAATAATGCCTCAAATATTTGTAGGGAGCTTGGTATTTCTTCTTATCACGCCAATTTATTGCCAGAAGAAAAGACTCAATATTTAGAAAAAGAAATGTCAGATAAATATGCAACCGGATATATTGGAGATGGGATTAATGATGCCGCTAGTATTAAAAGAAGTGATGTTGGCTTTGCAATGGGAGCAATTGGAAGTGATGCCGCTATTGATTCAGCGGATGTCGTAATCATGAACGATAATCCAATGATAGTTGTTGAATCGATTAAGATCGCTAAAATTGCTAGATATACAGCAATCTTTAATATCATCTTTGCTTTAACTGTGAAGATCGGAATTGAAATTGCCGCCATTATTACTAATTTAGTTGGTTATCCTGATGCGATTCCAATGTGGGTTGCGGTTTTAGCAGATACTGGATTAACTGTATTATTAATCATCAATTCCTTATTAATTCTCTATAGAAAAATAAAGATTAAAAGTGTTTAATATAGTGGATGCGCCATTAACTCAACTGGATAGAGTGTCAGACTTCGAATCTGGAAGTTGAGGGTTCGAGTCCTTCATGGCGCGCCACAGGATTTACAAACTTTGATACAATTTGTGTCGAAGTTTTTTTATTTATTCTATTTTCATTGAATGACAATCATGGCCATGTTAAAATGGCATAGTAAAAAACATCAATGGCATAGTAAATCTTGGAGGTATTTTTATGAATCTTGGAAAAGAAAACGAAACAACTGAATTTAAAGAAACGACCTCTGAATTAAGACAGGCTCTAATGGATATGTCTGCTATTTTAAACAAACACGGAAAAGGGCTTCTTTATTTTGGTGTTAAAGATTGGGGCGATGTGTGCGGAATGCAAGTTGGAAAAGATACAAGAAAAACCATCACTCAAGAAATTAGAGCACACATAAAACCCTTGTGCATGTTTGAAATAAAAGAATTAGTAACTGATGATAAAACATTTATAGAAGTCACTTTTAGTGGCGATAATCCTCCATATAGTGCTTATGATCGTTATTATTTAAGATTCGACGAACAATCTCCAATCATGGAAAGAGAACAATTAAATGCTTATTTTATGTCTCTTAATAATGATTATTCTAAATGGGAAGATGATGATTCCTTTGAATCAATTGATGTTGTGGACAACACTTTTATTGAAAATTACGTAAAAAGAGGCAATGCAATTAATAGAATCCCATTTAAATATACGACCAAGGAAAACGCATTAGTTCAGATGCATCTTATACATAAAAGTGGGAACCTCAACAATGCTGGCAATGTTTTATTTTCATCTAAAAAACCAGTGACTGTTAAATTTGCTGTTTTTGCAGGAACAAACAGAAATACATTCATTGATATGAAAGTCTTCCATGGAAATATTTTTGAGTGCATCGAAGAATCTATGCTTTATATAAAATCACATATGAATTATGGGGTGAAATTTGATGGCTCAATTAGAAGAACAGATGTTCCAGAAATACCACTAACTGCAATTAGAGAAATAGTGGTCAATGCTTTTGCTCATGGGCTATATAAATCCAATACTGATTTTGAAATTTGCTTTTTTAGCAATAGATTAACCATTTATTCTCCTGGCCATTTTCCAAAACCATTTAAACCAGAAGAATTCGCAGATGGTTCACTTGAATCGATTCCCTTTAATCCTAAAATAGTTGACGTACTATTTGGCGATGAAACTATTGAAAAATACGCAACTGGCTTCGGCAGGACTTTTGATTCTCTTAAAGAGAATGATGTTGCCTATGATTATACAGATACAGGCAACGGTTTTAGATTCACCTTTTATCGTGGTAGTGGCAGTGTAAATGGCGATGTAAATTTGACTAGCGGAGAACAAAAAGTACTTGAATTATTAAAAAAGAATCCTAACGCCACAATAAAAATTCTTTCTCATGATTTGAATATTAGTGTTAGAACGATTCAAAGAATACTAGCTTCTTTAAAAGAGAAGGACGTTATTATTCGTAAAGGGTCTGACAAAACTGGTTATTGGGAGGTCATTAATGGCTAGTTCTAAGGATTATCTAGATTATGTTCTTGAATTATTGAGAGAAGTAAAAAGCGTCACCTATAAAAAGATGATGGGTGAATATCTGCTTTATAAAGATGATATTCTTTTTGGTGGTGTTTACGATAATAGATTTCTATTAAAGAAAACTAAATCCTTAGAAAATAGTGGCTTAAAAGAACAATTTCCGTATCCATCTGCAAAATCAATGTTACTTATTGATAGTGAAGATCCTGATGAGATAAAGAGATTGGTGTTACTCGCTATAAATGACTTAAAATAGCGAGTGATTCCGTCGATTCAAAAATAGTTCCTTGTATCATAATAATCCGAGAAAAATAAAATCAGACTTTAGAAAACTCGGAGATTTAAACATGTATGCTGAAAGAAATATTGAAAAAAGCATATTAGAAGCTACTAATGAATATCCAGTTATTATGGTATGTGATTAAACACAATTTCACCCATTTCAAAACTATCATAAATCGATAAAATTGGTATTATTTCGCAGACACAAAGACACTAAAATTAAATGTGATCTCTGGAGAGGTCACTTTTCTTTTATTTACTCTTATTTTATTTAGTACTATAATTCTTTCTAAAAGAAAGGAAGTTATTATGGTTAAAAGATTTTGTGCTGAAGCTGTTGCGACAATGATTCTTGTCTTAGCTGGTTGTGGTGCTGCTATGTCATTCACATTTGCTGGTATGGCTGGAACTCCTGCCGCTACTGTCGGTATTGCTGGAGCATTTGGTGTTTCTATCTTAATGCTTGCTTACACTGTTGGTCCTATCAGTGGTGGCCATGCTAACCCAGCTGTTTCTATCGCTAAAGCCATCAACAAAGAAATCACTTGGAAAGAATGTGGATATTATGTCTGCGCTCAAATTTTAGGTGCTTTCGTTGGTTCTTTACTCTTAGCCCTTGTTATGTGGGCTTGGAAGAGCGGTGTTAGCGGTGCTAATGGCTTATATGTGGCTGGTTATGCTGGATATGCTGATTGGAATAAAACCTTCTGGCAAGATGGTGTTGTTTGGGCAAACGTTGAACAAACAGTCCATGGAACTCCATTATTTATGAACGTGATGCTCTGTACAATGGCAGAAATGGGCTTAACATTCTTATTTGTCTTCACCGTTTTAGGTGTTACTAATAAGAAAGAATGGTCCAATATTGCCGGAATTGTCATCGCATTAGCTTTATTTGGCACTCACTTAATTGGAATTCCATTAACTGGAACATCTGTTAACCCAGCTAGAGCATTATCTGCTTTAGTCTTCTCTATGTTCAATGGAGTTGACCTTGCTTATAAAGGATTAAGCTTAATCCCAGCTTTACTTGGACCAGTATTAGGTGCTGTTGCTGCTGCTAGCGCTTACAAAGGTTTCTTCGGTAAGAAAAAAGAAGAAAAAACTGAAGCTGCTGCTGAATAATTGATTATTTAATCATTTAACATAAAAGGACGAAAATTAAACATTCGTTCTTTTTTGTTTTCAATTTTATTGAATATAAATATTAATAATATATAATAGGTATAAATAATATACCGAAAGGACAATAAAGGTATGAAATATTTATCCGTAAAAGAAATTAGTGAAAAGTGGAATATTAATGAAAGGAGAGTGCGCGCTCTTCTTCAAGATAAGCGTATTGAAGGAGCGATATATGAAAACCATCGTTATCTCATTCCTATAAACGCATCTAAGCCATTAGATAGAAGAGTAAAGGGACAAAGATTATTTGAAGATTCACCATTAAAAGGAATGGATTTCGATTTTAAGAACTACCGTAAGAAATATCCAACCGAAGATGGCTATTTTGGCCGATATGGTGGTTGTTATCTTCCTAAAAACCTTCAAAAAGCAATGGATGAAATCTATGAAGGATATTTAACAATCGCTAAAAGTGCAAAATTCATAAATGAACTTCGAGAAATTAGAAAGAATTATCAAGGTAGACCTACTCCGATATATCACTGTCAAAATCTTTCTAATTATTTAGGAAAGGTACAAATATATCTTAAAAGAGAAGATCTTAATCATGGTGGTGCTCATAAATTAAATAACGCCATGGGACAAGCTTTACTCGCTAAATATTTAGGTAAAACTAAGTTAATTGCTGAAACAGGAGCAGGAAGCCATGGCTCTGCTGTAGCAATGGCGGCAGCATATTTCGGATTAAAATGTGATATCTATATGGGAGAAGTTGATATAGAGAAGCAAGCTCCAAACGTCGCTAGAATCAAAGTTTTAGGTGGAAATGTAATTCCGGTCAAGGAAGGAACAAAAACCCTTAAAGAAGCGGTAGATGCGGCCTTTAATGCCTATGCGAAAGAATATAAGAACGCATTTTACGTTATTGGTAGTGCGGTTGGTCCTCATCCATATCCATTAATGGTGAGAGATTTTCAAGATATTATTGGGGTTGAAGCAAAAAGACAATTCATAGAAATGACTGGAGAACTTCCTGATATAGTTACCGCCTGCGTTGGTGGAGGAAGTAACGCTATTGGAATGTTTGAAGCGTTTTTAGAAGAACCAGTGAATATTGTCGGAGTGGAAGCTTTAGGTAGTGGTAAAGAAATTGGGAAAAACGCTGCGACAATGACTTTTGGCAAAGAAAATATATTACATGGCTTTAATTCGTTAGTAATCACTAAAGATAATGGAGAAATTGGAGACGCTTATTCTATCGCTAGTGGTTTAGATTATCCTGGAGTTGGTCCAGAACACGCTTTCTTAAAAGAAATTGGAAGAGTGAATTATGTTGGAGTAACGGATGATGAAGCTGCTGAAGCATTCTTCTTATTGTCTCGACTCGAAGGTATTATCCCCGCAATTGAATCAGCTCACGCTTTAGCGTATGCTATTAAATGCGCTAGAAGCATGAAAAGTGGATCGATTCTTGTTTGCTTAAGTGGACGAGGAGACAAAGACATGGATTATATGTTAAAGAGATATCCACACATGTTTCTAAAATAAAGGAGATAACATCAAATGGCTCAAATTGATAAAGAATATTTCAATGTTGAAGAATCGATAAAACAAAACAAAGTCGAAGATATATTAGGAAAAGACGAAGAAGTATTAGTCTCTTTAAAACCTAATCGTAAAGTTTATATCTTGGAATCTATTTTTAAAGGACTTCCTATTGCTTTAATTTGGGGTGGAGTTGACGCTTTTGCGATTTATATGATTATTTCTTCTGGAGCTTTTGCTGAAGGTGGAATGATTTTCTTCTTTATTCTTTTCTTTGGTTTACATCTAATTCCTGTTTGGTTTTATATCGCTTCTATTATTAAGAAAGTCGTTGGATATAAAAATATCTCTTATACATTTACTGACAAAAGAATTATTGTTCGTAGTGGTTTAATCGGAATTGATTTTAGATATTTGTATTATCCAGATATTGATTCTGTTAATGTCAAAGTTGGCATTTTTGATCGATTGTTTAAAGTTGGAGATATTCATATCCAAGGAAACACCCAACATATCGTCGTGGAAGATGTCTCTGCTCCATATATTTACGCAGATAAAATCCAGACTATTGTCCGAGATTTAAAAGCAGATATGAATTTCCCTAACGATCTAAGACCAGAAGAGAATCACGGCTATAACACTAAATATAAGGCTAAGTGACATCCTCCCCCACTTATAGAAGATGGGGGCTTCCCACTCAAGAAATCTAATGATTTCAGTATCAATGGGCTATCCCCGAGAGTCCCTCGGTTAAGTTTGTTTTATATAAGACAAACAACTTGTTTATTGTTATTTAATTAGAAGGATTAATAACCATTCTCATCCCTTCTTTTTTGATGTTTATCGCAGCATTATGGTCTCGATTATGTTT